>SKXY01000207.1 GCA_007128175.1 Wenzhouxiangella sp.
TCCGCCGCCCTTCTGGCCGGCCAGCGGGTGTGTTCTTCGGGCAGTTCGTCGAGGAAGCGGCTGGGAGTGGTTTCGACCTGTTCGCCGCCGCGGCGGCGCTTGTTGACGTAGCTGATGGCCAGCTTGCGTTCGGCGCGGGTGATGCCGACGTACATCAGCCGGCGTTCTTCCTCGATCTGGTCATCTTCGATCGAGCGGGTGTGCGGCAGCAGGCCTTCCTCGCAGCCGGGCAACCATACGCGCGAGAACTCCAGCCCCTTGGCCGCGTGCAGGGTCATCATGCGCACCAGGTCGGCGCCGTCGTGGCGGTCGTCATCGGGGCCGGCGGCGAGCGACACGCGCGCGATCAGTTCTTCGCCCGAATTGACGCTGTCGGCCAGCCGGCCGATCCAGCCGATCAGGTCATCGATACTCTTGCGCCGCCGTTCACGCTTGCGCGGCTCGTCGTCGGTTTCGCAGATGAAGTCGAAATAGCCGATGTGCTCGGTCAGTTCGCGGAACAACTCACCCAGCTCGTTCATCTCGCCGCGCTCGAAACGGTCGTTGAATTCGATCAGCAGGTTGGTGAACGAGCGAAAACCGCGTTGGGCCGGCGTCGGCAGTTCGGCCTGGAAACGCGCGTCGGTGGCGGCTTCAAACAGACTGCTGTGGATGGCATCGGCGTAGGTCGCAAGTCGCGACATCGCGCCCGAACCCAGTCCGCGCCTGGGCACGTTGGCCACGCGCATGAAGGCCGGGTTGTCTTCCGGGTTGATCACCAGCCTCAGGTAGGCGAGCAGGTCGCGGATTTCGCGCGCGTCGAACCAGCTCGGGCCACCGGAGACCACGTAGGGGATGCCGTACTCGCGCAGTTGTTGCTCGATGGCGCGGGCCTGGTAGTTGGAACGGTAGAGCACCGCGCAGTCGCCGAAGCGCACGCGGTTGCCGTGCGATTCAGCCAGGATGCCGCGGGCGATGCCTTCGGCCTCGTCAGCTTCGTCGGCATACTCGACGATCTCGATCGGATCGCCGGGGCCGAGCTGGCTCCACAGCTTCTTTTCGATATCGTGCGGATTGCACGAAATCACCGCGTTGGCCGAGGCCAGGATGCGCCCGGTGGAGCGGTAGTTCTGCTCGAGCTTGATAACGGTGAGGTTGGGCCAGTCGGTTTTCAGGCTGGCGAGGTTTTCCGGGCGCGCGCCGCGCCAGCCGTAGATTGACTGGTCGTCGTCGCCCACCGCGGTGAATGCCCCGGTGCTTTCGGTCAGCTGGCTGAGCAGACGGTACTGGGCCTCGCTGGTGTCCTGGTATTCGTCGACCAGGAGGTATTGCAGCCGGCGACGCCAGCGGGTGCGGATTTCCGGATCCTTGAGCAGGCGCGCGGGAATGGTGATGAGGTCGTCGAAGTCGACTGCGTTGAGCGCGGCCAGGCGTTCGGCGTAGCCAGCGTAGATCTCGGCGGCGCGGGCGTCGTTTTCGTCTGTGGCTGCGGCCAAGGCCTGGTCGGGAGCAATGCCGGCGTCCTTGTAGCGGCCGATGCCGGCCTGCACCGCCCACACCATGTCGTTGCGCGCACCCGAGGGCAGCAGTTCGCGCACCAGGTCGCCGGCGGTGTGCTGGTCGAGAATGCTCATGCCCTTGCGCCGCCCGGCCGGTTCCGGCTCGGACTTCAGTATCTGCCAGCCCAGCGAGTGGAAGGTGGAGATGGTCAGGCCCTCGACCGCCTTGCGCCCCAGCCGCTTGCCGATGCGGCTTCGCATCTCGCGCGCGGCCTTGTTGGTGAAGGTGATGGCGGCGATGTGACGGGCGGGAAAGTGACCGCGGTCGATCAACCAGGCGATTTTCTCGGTGATCACGCGCGTCTTGCCCGAGCCGGCGCCGGCCAGCACCAGCAACGGCGAGTCGATATGCACGACGGCCGCGCGCTGCTGGGGGTTGAGGGTGTCGAGAGGGCGGGCCATGGGGTGCGAGATTGTAGCCGATGACACCACGGGAAGGACAGGACGATATACTCTGACCCCATGCGAATTCTCTTGCTTGCCATCCTCATCGTTCTGCTCGCACCGACCGCCGCCGCGGTTGACGACGTCGTGTCCGAACGCATCGAGCTTCTCCAGCGCCAGTCGGTGATTACCGATCACCAGCGCCTGGTCGGCAATGTCCGCGCCCAGGCCCGTCGAGAAGGCGTGGTGGTGCAGGTGCCGCAGCTCTACGTCTATCTCTACGACCATTCGGCATCCTGGCACCTGGACGGATTCCGTCACGGCTTCGAGCGCGAACTGAGGCTGACGGTGATGCGCGAACGCCGCGCCCGCTCCATGGTCCGGCTCGATCGCCTGCTCGAACGCGTCACCGACCCGGCCGGCAAGGAAGTCGAGATCACCGACCTGCCCGAGGGCGATATCTACCTGCTGCTTTACCGGCGCGAGGACTGCGAGGAATGCGAGCGCGTCGAAGAGACCGTGGGCCAGTGGCTAGCCGAGGAGACGGACCTGTCAACCGTGTGGATCGACGTGTGGATGGACCGGCGGCCTGAAGGCTGATGGCCAAGCTGTATTTCTACTATTCGACGATGAATGCGGGCAAGACCACCGCCCTGCTTCAGTCGGCCTACAATTATTCCGAGCGCGGCATGTTGCCGTTGCTGATCAGCCCCGGCATCGACGACCGCGCCGGGCACGGCATGATCCGATCGCGAGTGGGCATGGAAGCGCCGGCTCTGGCCGCCGGGCCGGACGACGATCTGTTCGAGACGGTTCGCGGCAGACTCCAGACCGGCAACATCCATTGCGTGCTCACCGACGAGTCCCAGTTCTTCACCCGGGACCAGGTCTGGCAGCTGACCGAGATCGTCGATTGCCTGAAAATACCGGTACTGGCCTTCGGCCTGCGAACCGACTTTCGTGGCGAGTTGTTCGACGGCAGCCGCCACCTGCTGGCCTGGGCCGACGAACTCAAGGAACTGAAAACCATCTGCCATACCGGCGCCAAGGCCACCATGGTGGTGCGCGTCGACGAACACGGCTATGCGGTGACCGAAGGCGCCCAAGTCGAGATTGGCGGCAACGACCGCTACGTCCCCGTCAGCCGCGCCGAATTCAAACTGGTCTTCCACGGCGGCAAAAAGGTAAAGTTGTTCGACAACGACACCCCCACCCCCCAACAAGCCCTAATCGAAGACTAACCCATTAACCCATTAACCCGTTGACCCTAATCCCATATTCCTTGTACCTTGATCCTTGAACCTTGAGCCTGACTTCCCGATGCGCCGAATCATCTCCCTGCTCGTCATCGCCCGCCTGATCCAGCGCCTGTTCAACGGCAGCCGCCGCGGCCCGACACGCCGCACCCACAGCACCCGGCCGCAACAACCGCAACGCCCTGCCGAACCCCCACAGGGCTCGGCCCCGACCAGCGGACAGACCAGTCGATCGACTTCGGATTCCGGTGGCTCAGCTGGCGACGACTGAGCGGTAGGCGTTGAAAAAACCGGGGGGGCAGCCACCCCGGCGCCAACTCAAACGCACGACCGTAGGATGCTTGAAGGCCAAAGGCCGCAACGCATCAGGACGAGGTCGGATCAACCCGCAACGATTCGAGGTATGCCCCACGTTGGTGCCTGGAATTTGCGTTTCCCCATCACCATCCCGACCTGGCGGCCTGCTCCTGCAACCACCCGTCCAACGCCCGAATCGCCGGCTCGTTGCGGCGGCTGGTCTTGTAGGCCAGATGGAATTCGTCACCGGTGTTCATCGAAGGCACGGGCAGGCGCTCCAGGTCGGGGTCGGCGGCGGTGTCGATCATGTAGTCGTTGGCCAGCGCGATGCCCTGGTCATGGCGGGCGGCCTCGTGGGCCAGCAGCATGTGACTGAAATGGTGCAGCCGAGTCGACTTCGGCAGTTCGCTGCCGGCGGCCTCGAACCAGCGCCGCCAGTCCTCGCCGGGCTGATCGAACAGGCTGGCAGCCGATAGCAGGCGGAATCGCAGCAACCATTCCGGATGGATCGTGCGCGGTTCCTCGTTTTCGATCAACCCGTCTTCCTTCAGGCGTTTCTGCATTTGCTGCCAGTACTGTCGCGAACAAATGGCGAATAGTTGTTCGACGTAGAGCCTGCGCGACTGGTACCCGCGCTGGGCGTAGCGCACGGTCAGGAAACAATCGGCGATGCGATCGGACATTTGCGGCATATCGGAGAGCATTTCAAGTTCGAGGTCGATTTCCGGATGCTGGCGCTGGAACTGCGGCAAGCGCGGAATCAGCCAGCACACTGCCAATGAGCTGGGCACGGCCAGGCGCAGGCGCTCATCGCTGCTGCCGCGCAGGCGAGAGGCAGCACGCTCGATCTGTGCCAGTGCCGGGGCCACGGCATCGAGAAACTGTTCGCCGGCCTCTGTCAGCGACAGCTTGCGCCCGGCCCGAATGAACAAGGCCTCGCCCAGGCTGTCCTCGAGCGCCCGGATCTGGTGGCTGATCGCGCTCTGGGTCAGGTTCAGTTCCTCGGCCGCACGCGAAAAGCTGTTGAGGCGGGCGACCGTCTCGAATGCCGGCAGGGTCTTGAGTGGTGGTAATTTCATTATTCACTCAATTAATAGCAAGGCAATAATCATCATTTTACATCATGCTTCTGTGGCTCCAGAATCAGGCGTCCGACTCGTACATCCAGCGGTGACCCCATGTCCGGCAAGACCGTCAACAGCGCGATCACGATCCTGATTATCGGCAACCTCATGGCCGTAATTTCGGACGTGATCATCAAGGCGGCCAGCGACGACATCGCCCTGTTCCAGTTCGTGGCCATGCGGCTGTTGTGCACCATTGCCCTGTTGCTGCCGTTCTGGTCAATGATGGACCGCAACAACTTTTTCGCCGGCTGGCGCATCCACCTGGTAAGAGCCCACCTCGGCCTGATCGGAATCAGTTGCATGGTGATCGCGCTGGGCGCACTGCCACTTGCAGTGGCCAACGCGCTGTTCTATCTGGCTCCAGTTCTGATCATGGTCTTCGGTGTGGCGTTTTTCGGTGAACGTTTGCGGGGAATGAGCCTGTTCGCGGTGGTGAGCGGGTTCGCCGGGGTGCTGCTGATCCTGCGCCCCGGTGAAATCAGCTGGGCCGGGCTGGCGGCGATCGGACTGGCGGTGACCATCGCCTTGAGCGCGTTGCTGGTACGCAAGTTGCCCCGACAGCAGTCGGTGATCCACTGCCTGACGATCAGTTCGATCTATGCCCTGCCCGCGGCACTGGGACTGGCTTTCTGGGAAGGCGAACCACTTGATCTGTCGCTGCTGGGGTCAGCCTTCGGATCCTCGTTTTTCGTGCTTGGATACAACGCCAGCCTGATCCTGGCCTATCGACATGTGGACGCCAACCAGGTCACGGCGTCGGAGTACACCGGACTGATCTGGGCCTTCCTCATCGGCTGGCTATGGTTCAGCGAAGTGCCGGACGCCTGGTTCTACGCCGGTGCGGCACTGATCGTCGTGCCACTGTTTCTGATCGCGCTTCGCACGGGGGCTGCCCGGCGGCGGGCGCGGCGGGTCGCCGCACCCGGCACTTGATTGTCCGGCGGGGTCAGTCCTCGGCCGGCAAGCGGGCACGATCGTGCTTGCGATGAAAGTCCAGCGCCGGACCCATCGGCACGATGTAATGGGGATTGATGGTGTCGTGGCTGCCGTAGTAGTGCAGCTTGATTGCGTGCAGGTCGACCGTCTCGGAAATGCCCGGCATCTGGTAGAGCTCAAGCAGGTAATTCGACAGGTTGTGGTAATCCTCGATGCGCCGGAGGTTGCACTTGAAGTGTCCGACGTAAACCGCGTCGAAACGAATCAACGTGGTGAACAGGCGCCAGTCGGCCTCGGTCAGGCGCGGGCCACACAGGTAGCGGTTTTGTTCGAGTCGTTCTTCGAGCTTGTCGAGGGTTTCGAACAGCGGCACGACCGCTTCCTCGTAAGCATCCTGGGTGGTGGCGAAACCTGACTTGTACACTCCATTGTTGACGTTGTCGTAGACCAATTGGTTGACCTCGTCGATTTCCGTGCGCAAGTCGTCGGGGTAGAAGTCCCCTTCCCTGGCACCCACCCCGTCGAAAGCGGTGTTGAACATGCGGATGATGTCGGCCGATTCGTTGGAGACGATGGTGTTTTCCTGCTTGTCCCAGATCACCGGAACGGTGACACGGCCGGAGTAGTCGGGATTAGCCGCGGTGTAGACCTGGTGCATGAACTCGGCATCGTGGATGGGATCCTTGCGCACCCGGTAACCGTCACGGAAGGTCCAGCCGTGTTCGCGCATGACGGGATTGACGATGGACAGGCTGATTATGTCTTCCAGCCCTTTGAGCTTGCGAAAGATCAGCGTGCGATGCGCCCAGGGACAGGCCAGCGCCACGTAAAGATGGTAGCGCCCGGGTTCGGCCTTGAAGCCGCCCTTGCCATCTGGGCCGGGTGAGCCGTCGACGGTGATCCAGTTACGAAAGGCCGCGGCCGAGCGTTCGAAACGCCCGCCGGTGGAATCGGTGTCATACCATTTGTCGTGCCACTCGCCGTCGATGAGCAGTCCCATCCTGATCTCCTGTGATTGCAACCGGGCAATGGTAACAATAACGCTCGGGCTTCACTGCTCGAGGATGCGGTAGCACATCTTTCCGGCGGACTGAAGATAGCCGCCGGCAAAGAGATTGGCGTGGTTGAGAATGTGGTAGAGCTTGTAATAGAGGCGACGCTGCTGGTGCCCGGACGGCAGGGGCCAGGTCTCTTCGTAGGCAAGATAGAAACTCTCCGAGAATCCGCCGAACAACCGGGTCATGGCCAAGTCGGTTTCACGGTCGGCGTAATGAACGGCCGGATCGAAGACGACCGGTTGATCGCGGCCTATGGCGGCGGCGTTGCCGCGCCACAGATCACCGTGAACCAGCGCCGGTTTTGGATCGTGATCAGCATGGGATTCATTCCACGATTGAAAAATGGCGTCCTTAAGGTCGGCCCAGCTTTCATCGGGATGCGAGGCAATGAGGCGGTCGAACTGAAAACCCAGTCGATGGAGCAGGAAGAATTCGCTCCAGTTGGCGAGCCTGGGATTAGGTTGTGGTGTTCTGCCGATGAAGTTGTTGCGATGCCAGCCGAAGGTATCGTCACTTTTCTGATGCATCTCGGCCAGCTTGTGACCGAGCGCAGCATCGGCCTGCGAACTGCGTTCATCGAGTTCGAGCCACTCCAGGGCCAGCCAGGCAGTGTCGTCCTGCATGCCGCGCCGAATGACACGTGGCACACGAATCGTTCCGGTGGTGGCGATCGCCTGCAAGCCGTCGGCCTCGGCGGAGAGCAGGCTGCCCTGACCCAATGGCAGCGATTTGACGAACACCCAAAAGTCGGCGCCCTGGAGCACATGGGCGCGCGCGATCTCGCCACCACTGACGGCCGCGACCTTGAGACCGTGCTCGTCGAGCCCGAGCTCTCGGGCGATGGCCGCGCCATGTTCCAGGTCGATGGTCATCGGGATCAGCGAGGCATATCAGTAGCCGGCCACGTAGCGTTCAAGTTGTTCGATCAGCTTCTGCTGATCGCCGATGACGGCATCGACCAGGTCGCCGATCGACACCAGACCAAGCAGGTCGCCGCGCTCGGCAACCGGGAGATGTCGAAATCGTTTTCTGGTCATGAGGGCCAGGCCTTCCTCGGCCATGGCCTGGGGTGAAATGGTGATGGCTGGCGAACTGCAGATGTCCTCGACCCGGGTCTCGCGCGATGAGCGCCCCTCGAGAACGACCTTGCGGGCATAATCGCGCTCCGAAACGATGCCGTGAAGGCGACCGTCCTTGAGAACGACCAGGGCACCGATGCCCTTGCGCGCCATCAGGGTGATGGCATCGTATACGCTGGCGTCCGGAGACACCGACCAGATGACATCGCCCTTCTTTTCGAGAATCTGGCGAATGGTGTGCATGGGCCGTCCACTCCTGTTTGCTTGCGTTTTTCAACGAGTATAGGGCACCGCAACGAAAATTGGCAGAGACGATCGGCCGGTTTACTTGCCGATGCAGAAGCTGGAGAAAATCTCTCCGAGCAGCTGATCGGAACTCATGCGGCCGGTGATCTCACCCAGTTCCTCGGCGGCCATTTTGAGTTCTTCGGCGAGCAGTTCACCCGATGCACTGGCGATAATCTCGGCCTCGCCGGCTTCGACATGCACCAGGGCCCGTCGCAGGGCATCGACGTGACGCTGGCGAGCGGAAAACTCGCCCTCACCACCGGTGTCGGCAGCGCCCAGCACTTCCAGCACCAGGCCTTCCAGGGCGTGCAGTCCCGCACCGGTCAGTGCCGAAACACCGACGCAATGACCATCGCGCCCGGGTTGATGGCCACTCAAATCGACCTTGCTCTGGATCCGGATCACGGGTACCTGGTCGGGGACACCGGTCAAGTAATGTTCGCGCGGGTCAGTAGAATCAACGACATGAAACACGAGGTCGGCAATCTGCATTTCCTTCTTCGCACGTCGGACCCCTTCAGACTCCACCCGGTCGCTCGTCTCACGCAACCCGGCGGTATCTGACAACACCACCGGCATACCGGCCAGCGTGATGGTTTCGCGCAGCACATCGCGCGTGGTCCCGGGGATCTCGGTGACGATGGCGGCATCGCGCGCGGCCAGCGCATTGAGCAGGCTGGACTTGCCAGCATTGGGCGGGCCGATGATGGCAATCCGCACACCGTCAGTCAGGAGTCGGCCGGTGGCGGCGCGGGCAAGCAGATCCTCGAGACGAATGCGCAGGTCGTTTGCCCGTTCGGCTACCTGGCCGTCGGCAAGAAAGTCGACATCCTCGTCAGGAAAATCCAGCGCGGCTTCAACCCAGACGCGCAGCGCGACCAGCGCCTCGTGAAGCTCGTCGACGGCCTTTGAGAAAGCGCCTTCCAGACTGCGATGCGCCGCCCGCGCCGCTTTCTCGCTGGCCGAAGCAATCAGGTCGGCCACGGCCTCGGTCTGAGCCAGGTCCATTCGATCATTGAGAAAGGCGCGTTGACTGAACTCGCCGGGCGCGGCACGTCGGGCCCCGGCAGCAACGGCGGCGGTCACGATCAGCTCCAGCACCACCGGTGAACCATGCGCCTGGATCTCGACGACGTCTTCGCCGGTAAAAGAGCGCGGGCTGGCAAAACAGATAAGCAATCCGCTATCGATGGTTTCGCCAGTGGCATCACGAAAGTGACGCAATCCAGCGGTACGAACCGGGGGCAACTTGCCTGACAAGTTCTCGGCAATACTGAAAGCCGTGGGGCCTGACAGGCGCACCACGCCCAATCCACCTCTTCCGGGCGGGGTCGCAATGGCGACGATGGTATCGGTGGGGGCGGTCATGGTTGGCGATTGTGCCACGTCTGTTTTTTTGGGGTGGTGGTGGCGTGGTAGGTTTGGGGGTTAGTCAAGGAGCCCCCAATCAAACTCCCAACACTTCAGCACCGGGCAGTGCCGGGGGCGGTGGGCCGGAAAGGTCGCGGAAAGTGGCAACCACATGGCCGCACCATCTTCATGATGGAGGTTGGTCGAGGCCCGAAATCAGCCCGGTGGCACCAAGCTGATTTCGTTGGCAGCAGAACGCCCGCTGACTTGGGTAAACCACCAAGACCGTTCGGCCTTTCCGGCCCACTGGCCCCGGTACTGCCCGGTGCCTGCCACCACGCCTACCGCTTTTTGGCTGCCTCTTCGAGATCCAGCCGCCGCAGGATGTACCACTGCTGCGCCAGCGAGACACCGGCGTTGGTCGCCCAGTACAGCACCAGTCCGGCCGGGAACAGCGCGAACAGGAAGGCGAATACCACCGGCAGATACATCATGATCTTGCGCTGCATCGGATCCATGCCGCCGGTCGGCATGAGTCGTTGCGTGACGATCATGAAGATGCCATTGAGGATTGGCAGGATGAAGTACGGGTCCGGACGGCTGAGATCAGGAACCCACAGGAACGAAGTCTGCCTGAGCTCGACCGATTCGAGCAGCACCCAGTAAAGCGAAATGAAGATCGGAATCTGGACCAGAATGGGCAGGCAACCGCCCAGCGGATTGACCTTCTCCTTCTTGTAGATCTCCATCATGGCCTGACCGAACTTCTGCCGGTCGTCGCCATAGCGTTCCTTGAGCTGCTGGATGCGCGGCTGCAACTTCCGGAGTTTGCCCATGGAACGGAACTGGGCCTCGGTGAGCTTGTAGAACAGCAGCTTGATGAGCAGAGTCAGCACCACGATGGACCAGCCCCAGTGCTGGATCACCATGTGAATCTTGTCGAGCACCCAGAACAGCGGTTGCGACAGGATGCGGAACCAGCGGTAGTCCACCGTCAGACGCAGACCCGGTGCGATTTCGTCGAGACGGTTCTGCAGCTTCGGTCCGGCGTAGAGGCGGGCGTTGAAACGATAGCTGTCGCCGGCAGGAACGGCGACCTGCGGCGAGGTGGCTGCAAGGATATAACGCGGCAGGCGCTCGCTGGTGACGTGGCGCGTGGTATAGCGATGTCGCTGGTCGGCCGGCGGAATCCAGGCCGTCACGAAATAGTGCTGGATCATCGCCGCCCAGCCCTGGTCGAAAGTGCCCTCGAAGGGACGGCTTTCGATATCGCCCCAGCTGATCTTCTTCAGGGCATCCTCGGGATTGTAGACGGCCGCGCCGTTGTAGCTGAAACGTTCCGGGTTGGTGAACGCGAAACCGGCATCGGAAAAGTCGGGACGGGTGCGTTGCAACTGCACGTAGCGCGCGCCGCGCCATTCCTCGCCACTGCGGTTGATGACCTCGATATCGAGATCGACCACGTAATCGCCGCGGTGGAAGATCCAGGTCGCAACCACTTCCAGGCCGCTTTCATCGCGCCAGGTCAACGGCACTTCCAGGCGATCCTGGCCCTCGGCCAGCTCGTAGTGATCCTGTTCGAATTCCCAACGACTGCGATGGTTCGGTGCCGGACTGGCCCCGCTGAGCAGGCCGGCCTGGGCGACAAATACCTCGGGCAATTCCTCGATCAGCAGCGTGAACGGTTCGCCCGGTTGGTCGACGCTGACCGGATAATCCTTCAGACGCAGATCAACCAGCGTGCCGCCGTTGGCGTCGAGATCGACGACCAGGACATCGGTGTTGATCTCGATGCGGCGGCTGGCACGAATCTCCGGCTCACTTGGACGCTCGGGATCCTCCGTACGCCGGTCCTCGAAATCGGGGACATCGGGCAGATCGTCGGCACCGGCCACTTCAGGAACGTCGGCTCCCGCCGGATCCAGGGGTTCGGCAGCGTCGGATGGCGGCTGCTCGGTGGTCGGCTGGCGTGGCGGCGCATAGTCACGCTGCCATTCCATGTAGATCAGGAAACCGAGCAGGAGAAGGATGAGTATGAAGAATGTGCGTGTATTCATTGATCGACGCTAAACCGCTGCCATAACTGATCGAGCGCTTCACGCAGGCCGGCGTTATCAACGTCGGCGGCGGCCTTGCGAGCCACCACGACGTAATCCATGGCCTTCACGAGCGCGCGCTGATGACGAAAGCTTTCCCTGATCTGGCGGCGGATGCGATTGCGCACGACCGCCTTGTTGGAAACCCGACGCGAAACCGCCATCCCGAGACGGGGCTTGTCGGCCGGCGCGTAATGAATCGTGAAGTAACGATTGCTCCGTGCTTTCCGGGTCGCGAAGACCCGGGAAAACTCGGACCCGGCAAGCAGCCGCGCCTGGCGCGGCAGATCGAGCCGGCCGGGCATGGTCGTGCTTATCGGCCGGCGGTCGAGGCCAGACGCTTGCGGCCCTTGGCACGGCGCGCGTTGATGATGGCTCGGCCGGAGCGGGTCGCCATGCGGGCACGGAAACCGTGACGGCGAAGGCGCTTGATTCGACTTGGCTGGAAAGTGCGTTTCATGACTGATTCCGTAAATGCTTGAAGGCGAGTAAGATGGGCCGGCGACGACCTGCCTCGGGGCCGCCCGGCAAAACCCTAACAAAAGACATCAATCATAGCTCTGATTGGGCTATTGTGTCAATGTTCGTGCGGTTTTGGAAAACGGGCCGGGGCAGGATCGGTTTATCGTGAAATGGCCCGATGAGCGGGATGAATTTGGTGAGCAACGCGGCTAGACTTGAGGGCTTATGAGCGGGCAGCAACAACAAGAGGATATCGCCACCCTTTGGCAACAGTGCCTCGATCGGCTCGAACGGCACGTTCCGCTGGAAGAACTCAACACCTGGATTCGACCGCTGCAACTGGTCAACGGCAACGGCAACGGCAA
>SKXY01000230.1 GCA_007128175.1 Wenzhouxiangella sp.
CCATCCAGTGATTGGAGTTCAGCTTGCCGCGATAGGTTGATTGACCGTGGCCCCGCAGGTCGGGACAGATGATCTGCCAGTCGCATTGTTCGTGTGCCAGGTCGGCGAATTCGCGCCAGCGTGTGCCGTTGCTGGCCAGGCCGTGGCACATGACCAGAGTGTGCGCGGCCGGTCCCGGCCAGCAGCGGTAGAATAGTGAACTGCCGTTGTGTTGGAAGCGGTGTTCCTGCATACCTCCGGTTTGCTCCATGTTCGTCTCTCTTCACTATAGCGCGCTGCTCGCCGATGCGTTGGTATAGTGCCCGGGAAGAAGTACCGGGAAACCTCATGCCGAAGCGAAAAAGCATACTCATACTCGGCCGCGGGGCGATGGGATCAATGTTCCGTCAACTGCTGGCCGACCGGCACGACATTGCGACCTGGCATCGCTCCCTGGACGACCAGGACCCGCAGTCACTGGAAGCGCTGGCACGAGATCGCGATCTCGTCGTTTTCGCCCTGCCCGCCCAGCCCCACGATCGACTGGCGCGGCGGATCAACGCCCATATCGGGCCGTCAACCGTCTGCCTGTCGATCGCCAAGGGAGTCGACGAACAGGCCCGCACGCCGGCCGAGATCTTTTCCGATACGCTGGGCAGGGATCGTCACTGGGGCCTGGTCTACGGGCCGATGATCGCGCGCGATCTCAGCGAGGGCCATACGGGATTCGCGGTGCTGGCGGGCAACAGTCGACCGGCGCGGGACATGGCCGGACTGTTCTCCGACACGCCGCTATACCTGGATACTGACGATGACCTGACCGGTGCGGCGTGGTCGGTGGTACTGAAGAACGTCTACGTCCCCCTGCTCGGCGCCACCGACGAACTCAAGATGGGCGACAACATCCGCGGCTTCGTCATCTACGAAGCGGTCCACGAGCTCGAGTCCATCATGACCGACCTTGGTGGGCGCGCCGATACCGCGCGCGGGCCGGCGGGCATGGGAGACCTGATTACCAGTGCGACCAGCCAGTCATCGCATCATCGAACCATCGGTGCCGAACTCGCTGCCGGCAGGAGCGACAAGATCGCTGCAGGAGGCGAGTACATTCGGTCCGAAGGGGTACATACGGCCCGCCGGGTGCGCGAACACGATACCGTCGAAATGGGGCGTTACCCCCTGTTTGATCTGGCCTGCGACTTTCTGACCGGCCCACTGGATCTGGAAACCGAACTCGACCAGTATTTCAAGCGTCGCTTCAGGCGTGTGCCAACATCATGAGCACCGAGGTGGATCCCAGGGAGTGGCTGGTTGCCCATCGGGGCTGGCCCGATCGCTATCCGGAGAACAGCCTGGAGGGCATGAGAGCGGTGCTCGATGCCGGCGCCCGATACGTCGAGTTCGACGTCCAGATCACCGCCGACAAGCGAGCGGTCGCGATTCACGATAACGATCTGACCCGGCTGACTGGCCGCGGCGAGAACGTCACCAGCACGACGCTCGCCCAGCTTGAAGGCATCCCGGTTACCACCCGGCCCGGTGAACGCGCGCAGATACCGACGCTGGAAGCCATGCTGGCCCTGATCGGTCAGTACCCTGGTGTCACCGCATTCGTCGAGCTCAAGCGTCAGAGCATCCGGCATCATGGCCGACGGTTTGCCGTCGAGTTGGTCATGCAGCACTTGCGCCAGCCCCCCTGCCCGGTCGTTTTTCTATCATTCAAGTGGCGGGCAGTGCGCCTGGCCCGGCAAATGGGTGCGCCCGCGACCGGCTGGGCATTTCGCTCGTGGACGCCGTTGACCCGCTGGTTCGCTCGCCGGTTGCAGCCTGATTACCTGTTCATTCGTGCCGACCGGGTGCCGGCGCGGTCACGCCCATTCTGGCCCGGACAATGGCAATGGGTCATTTATCGCGTCGATGACCTGGATGCGGCGCGGTCGCTCAGGGCGCGCGGCGCGGATCTGGTCGAAGTCGATGATCTGCCCGGCCTGCTCACAGATGCCGATAGCCGCCATGGCAGCTGATTCGACACTGCTGCTCGATGTTGGTGGTCAGGGTTGCAGTGCCCTGGCCATCGACCGAAAGGGTGCAGTTCGTTTCCAGGCCAGCCGTCGGGTGAACACCCGCGAAGAAGAACCGCGTGTCGAGCAGGATGCCGATGCCATCGTCGAAGCGATCGAAGGGCTGACCGGTGAGGCCCTGGCCGAGATGAACCGGCTATCGCTGCCGATTGCTCACGCGGCTCTGGCCGTGCAACGCGGCAGCATCGTGTGCTGGGATCGCTTTGACGGTACCGCCCTTGGTCCGGTCATCTCCTGGCGCGACCGGCGTGGCATTCCGGGCATGAAGGCCCTGGCTGGGCAAGCCGAAAGGATCCGTCAACGCACCGGTTTGAGGTTTTCGCCATACGGCGGTGCTTCAAAAATGGCCTGGTGTCTGCAGGAACTGGAGCAGGTCAGACTTGCGCAGGAACAGGGCCGACTGGTGTGCGGCCCGCTGGGGAGTTTCCTGCTGGCCAGCTTGCTTGTCGAACGGCCCGAGCGCACCGACGCGACCCTGGCCCAGCGAACGCTGTTGTGGTCGCGCGAGACCGGCGATTGGGACGGCTGGCTGCTTGACCAGTTCGGCCTGTCTGTCAATGTGCTCCCTGAAGTGGTACCGAGCCGAAGCACACACGGTCACTTGCACCAGGCCAGTCGCGTACCGATGGCATTGCTGATGGGGGATCAGAACTGCGTGCCTTTCCTCGACGGCCGGCCCGATCCGGACACGCTCTACATCAACCTCGGCACCGGTGCCTTTGTGCTGCGCCCGCTGCGCGACCCGGTCGATGACGAACGCTTCCAGCTCACCCTGCTCGACGGCGACGAGCAGAGTCGGTGGGCACTGGAGGGAAGCGTGCACGGTGCGGCATCGGCTGTTGCCTGGCTGGAGCACACGGCAGACTGCACGATTGGGCACGAGCGAATGGCGCGATTGCGCGAGCGTATCGAACAGCCACCGCTGTTCATCAACAGCCTAGACGGACTGGGTTCGCCGTGGTGGTGTTCAGGTCCTGAGCCGGGGTTTGTCGACGAACATGACCAAAGCGGTGTTGACGCGCGACTGCTGGCGGTCCTCGAAAGCATCGCTTTTCTCATCGCTGTCAACGTCGAGGCCATGAGCGAGCATGTCGCACCCCCCCGGCGCGTGGTGATCGGCGGCGGACTGAGTCGATCCGAAACCGTTTGCACACTGATCGCGGATATTCTGAGGACGCCGGTCGAGCGTCTCGATTCCGGAGAGGCCACGGCGATGGGACTGTGGTGCCGGCTCCA
>SKXY01000169.1 GCA_007128175.1 Wenzhouxiangella sp.
CTCGCGCGGTGTCTCCAGCCGGATCAGGGGCAGCACCCGGTCCTCCAGAACGGCCGCGGTGTACTCGCCCCCCTCGATCAGCTGCTCGACCAGGACCAGGGGGTCGCAGGCCAACGCCTTGCCGATGGCCGCGGCCAGGTCGGCAGCGCGATCGACCCGGCTCATGCCGATGCTCGAACCCTCGCGCGCGGGCTTGACGAACCAGGGCGGCGGCAACTCGGCGGCAATGCGCTCGGCATCGGCGGCCGAGCGTGCATTGCGCCAGTCGGGGGTTGGCAGACCACAAGCGGTAAACACCCGCTTGCTCTGCAGCTTGTCCATGGTCAGCGCCGAGGCCAGCACGCCCGAGCCCGTCACCGGCACACCGTAGATTCGCAGGGCGCCCTGCAGGGCGCCGTCTTCACCGCCGCGGCCATGCAGCAGGTTGAACACGCGGTCATAGTGCCCAGCGGCCACCTGTTCGAGCAGACGACGGGGCCCATCGACCACGCTGAACTGCACACCGAGATTCTCCAGTGCCGCGGCCACGGCACGTCCTCCGCGCAGCGACACCTCGCGTTCGGCGCTGTCGCCGCCGACGACCAGGGCCACGTGCCCGAATTGACGCGGATCGCGCCGGCTCATGATTGACCTCCGCTATATCGATTACGCAACAGGGAGCCCAGCCGGCCCACGTCGCCTGCGCCCATGACCAGCAGCAAGTCACCGTCGGCGAGAACCTCACCGAGGACATCGGGTGCATCCGTGACGGTTCCGACCCGTTCCAGGGAGAGGTCGCGCCGGCGCCCGACCGCACGGGCCAGCGCATCGGAATCGATACCGGCCAGTGCCGATTCGCCGGCCGGGTAGATATCGGCCAGTACCAGCGCATCCACTTCGGAGAGCACGCGGGCGAACTCGTCGAACTGGTCGCGGGTGCGGGTGTAGCGATGCGGCTGGAAGAACAGCACCAGGCGACGATCCGGCCATCCCTCGCGGGCGGCGCGAATGACTGCGTCAAGTTCAGTGGGGTGATGGCCGTAGTCCTCGAACGCCAGCACCTGCTTGCCGTCGATGTCGAGTGTGCCGATATCTGCAAAACGCCGGCCGATACCGCCGAACTGCTCCAGCCCACGCACGATGCGTTCGGGCTCAATGCCCAGTTCCCAGGCCACGGCCGCGGCACCGATGGCGTTCTGGACGTTGTGCCGGCCGGGCTGGGACAGGTTGACGGCCAGTGCCTTTTCGGCACCTGGCAGCCACAAATCGAACGCCATCTGGCGGCCAACCTGGCGCAGGCGGCTGCCGCGCACATCGGCACTGTCGTCCAGGCCGTAGGTGACTACGGTTCGCCCGACATCGGGCACCAGTTCGGCGACATGGGCGTCATCGATGCACAGCACCGCCACGCCGAAGAACGGCAGGTGATGCAGAAATTCCAGAAACGCACGCTGGAGCTGGTCGAAGCTGCCCTGGTAGGCATCGAGATGATCGCGGTCGATATTGGTCACCACCGAGATGACCGGCTGCAGCTTGAGAAACGAGCCGTCGGACTCGTCGGCCTCGGCCACCAGGTAGCGTCCCTGGCCCAGGCGGGCGCCGGAGCCGAAGGCGTTGACCAGGCCGCCGACGATGAAGGTCGGATCCAGGTCACCCTCGGCCAGCAGGCTGGCCACCAGCGAGGTGGTGGTGGTCTTGCCGTGCGTGCCGGCCACGGCAATACCCTGGCGAAAACGCATCAGCTCACCGAGCATCTCGGCACGGGCGACCACCGGCACGCGCCGCTCGCGCGCCACCATCACCTCGGGATTGTTCTCGGGCACCGCGCCCGAAACCACCACTACATCGGCCGCGGCGAGATGTTCGCCGGCGTGACCTCGGTGGACAGTCGCACCGAGCTTCTCGAGACGGCGGGTGGCGTCGGAATCCTGAAGATCCGAGCCGCTGACCGCGAAGCCCAGGTTGATCAGCACCTCGGCGATGCCGCTCATGCCGGCGCCGCCGATGCCGACGAAGTGGATCTGGCGAACGCGGTGCATCAGGCTGCGAATGTGGCGGTCATGGCTCATCGCGCCACCTCCAGGCAAGCCTCGGCCACACGCTCGGCCGCATCCGTTCTGGAGCGAGCCCTGGCCTTGGCGGCCATGCTCGTCAACTCCTCGCGAGTCAGGCGCTGGAACAGTTTGGCTAGCCATGCGGCGGAAAACTGCGGCTGCGAAATCAGCCTGGCGCCCCCGGCATCGGAGAGGAACCGGGCATTGGCTGTCTGGTGATCGTCGACAGCATGGGGGAACGGAACCAGCACGGAGGCCACTCCTGCCGCCGCCAGTTCGGCCACGGTCAATGCGCCGGCCCGGCAGATGGCCAGATCGGCATTTGCCCAGGCCGCGGCCATGTCGTCGATGAATTCGCGAACATCTCCATCGATACCGGCTTGCTCGTAGGCCAACCGTGTTTCTTCTATCTGGCGACCGGCCTGGTGGACCACCTCGGGACGGTGCGGGGGATCCAGTTTTGCCAGCGCCTCGGGCACGACGTGCGTGAATGCCGCCGCACCCTGGCTACCGCCGATAACCAGCACACGCAGCGGGCCGTCATGCTCGACCATGCGTTTCTCGGGCGCCTCGATGGCGGCAATTGCGGCTCGTACCGGGTTGCCAACGTGTTCGCCACCGGCCAGGGTGTCCGGGAAGCCGGTCATGACGCGTTTCGCCAGCGGCCTGAGCAGTCGATTGGTGAGGCCGGCAATGGCATTCTGTTCGTGAACGACCAGCGGGACTCCCATCAGGCGGGCGGCCAGCGCTCCGGGCCCGGCCACGTAGCCGCCCATGCTGAGCACGCACTGGGGACGGCGACGGCGCATGATGTCGCGTGCTTGCCAGACCGCACGCGCGATGCGCAACGGTGCGGCCAGCCAGCCCATCAGGCCGCGACCGCGCAGACCCTGGATATGGACATGTTCAAGTTCGATACCGGCCCGTGGAACCAGGCGGTTTTCCAGCCCGGTCGGGGTACCCAGCCAGAACACTTCGGCACCGCGTGCACGCAACACTTCGGCCACGGCCAGGCCGGGAAAGATATGGCCGCCGGTTCCGCCGGCCATGATCATGACGCGCACGCCGCTCATACTTTCCAGCTCCGGCGCTTGCGCGGTGTCTGGCGCGCTTCCACGGTCAACTCCCAGTGCACCCGCAGCACCACGCCGATGGCGACCAGGGTCATGATCAGGCTGCTGCCGCCGGCCGAGATCAACGGCAGGGTCAGTCCCTTCGTCGGCAACATGCCGAGATTCACGCCCATGGAAACCAGGGCCTGGATACCGATCCACAGACCGATTCCCCAGACCAGGAAAGCGGCGAACGGCCGCTCCATGGCGCGGGCCTGCAGGCCAATGGCGAAGATGCGACCGATCAGCACCGCGAACAGGGCCATGACCAGGACGATCCCGATCAGACCAAACTCCTCGGCCAGCACGGCGAAGATGAAATCAGTGTGGGCCTCTGGCAGGTAGTAAAGCTTCTGGACGCTCGCGCCCATGCCCACCCCGGTGATCTGGCCGCGACCCACCGCGATCAGCGCCTGGGTGAGCTGGAAGCCGCTGTTGAACGGGTCGGCCCAGGGGTCGACGAAGGTCATCACGCGCTGTAGCCGGTACGGCTCCATGGCAGCGAAGGTCAGCAGCGGCAGGCTGGCAAGACCAAGCACGAACAGGTGTTTCCAGGCCGCGCCGGCCAGCCAGATCATGCCGCCGACGATGGCCACCAGGACCAGCGCCGACCCCATGTCCGGCTGCTTGAGCAGGATGCCGGCCAAAAGACCGACGATCAGCAGGGGCTTGAGGGTCTCGAAAAAACGATCCTTCCCCAGTTCGGGACGGCGGGCAAGATAGGCGGCGACGAACACGATCAGCATCAGCTTGACCGCCTCGACCACCTGGAAGCGGAACACGCCAAGGTCGATCCAGCGCACCGAGCCGTTGACTTCGTAGCCCAGCCCCGGAACGAATGGCAACAGCAGGACCAGCACGGCGAGCGGAAAGCACAGCGGCGCCATCGCCTGCATCTGGCGCGTGCCGATAAAGCGCAGGGCACCGGCCGCGGCAATTCCCAGGCCAATGTAGACCAGGTGGCGAATGATGAAGTGCCAGCCGGAAACGGCGTACCCTTCGGCTACCGCCATGGAGGTGGACGCCACCATGACCACGCCGATGGCAAGCAGCCCGACCGTGCTGAGCACCAGCGCGCTGTCGAGCTCGGCTGCCGGAGCCGACTCACCCCAGCGGCGGGCCTGTTTGCGATTGACGGTGGCAGTCATGAGCTATCGCACCTTCATCGTCGCCAGGGCCGCGAGCACCAGCATCACGGCGATGATCCAGAAGCGCACGATCACTTTCGGCTCGGGCCAGCCCTTGAGCTCGAAGTGATGGTGAATCGGGGCCATGCGAAAGATCCGCCTGCCCGTGAGCTTGAACGAGGCCACCTGCAGGATCACCGACAGGGTCTCGATCACGAAGATACCGGCCATGACGACGAACACGATCTCCTGGCGCACGATCACGGCCATCAGACCCAGCGCGGCACCTACCGCCAGCGCACCGACATCGCCCATGAAGACCTGGGCCGGGTAGGTGTTGAACCACAAAAAGCCGAGGCCGGCTCCGGCCATTGCCGAGCAAAAGATGGCCAGTTCCCCGGCGCCGGGCACATACGGCATGCCCAGGTATTCGGCAAAAACGGTGTTGCCGGTGGCATAGGCGAAGATGCCCAGACCGACGGCGACGAACACCGCCGGCATGATGGCCAGGCCGTCAAGGCCGTCGGTAAGATTGACCGCATTGGATGTGCCGACCACGACGAAATAGGTCAGGACGATGTAGCCGGCAAAGCCCAGGGGAATGGCCACGTCCTTGAAGAAGGGCACGAACAGCTGGGTATTGGCGGGCACATCGGCTGTGTAGTAGAGGAATAACGCCACCCCGAGCGCCGCCAGTGACTGGGCCAGGTACTTGGATCCCGCCGAAAGCCCGGCACTATCACGATGCTTCAGCTTGAGATAGTCATCGATGAAGCCGATCGTGCCGAAAGCCAGGGTCACGAACAACACGGTCCAGACATAGCGGTTGGACAGGTCGGCCCATAGCAGAGTACTGATCATCAGGGCGATCAGGATCATGGTGCCGCCCATGGTCGGCGTACCCGCCTTGGACAGGTGGCTGTCCGGACCGAGTTCGCGAATCGGCTGGCCAATCTGGCGCTCGATCATGTGACGGATGAAATACGGCCCGATGACCAGAGAAACGGCCATGGCCGTCATTGCCGCCATGATGGTGCGGAACGTGATGAAACCGAACAGGGCCACGTCATGGGCCAGCCATTCTTCAAACAGCCATACCAGCATCAGGCGACCTCCCCGACCAGTGAGCGAACGACGCGTTCCATGTGCATGGAGCGTGAGCCCTTGACCAGGCAATTCACGCCGGTGTGCAGATCCGCTGACAGCGCGGCGGCAAGCTCCTCGTGGCTGTCGTAGTGACTGGCACCCGTCCCGAAGGCCTGGACGCTGTCGCGGCTGAGTTCGCCGACGGCAAACAGTCGGGCAACCCCCATGTCCGCGGCTGCCTGACCCATCTCGGCATGCAGCTTGGCCGAGTCCTCACCCAGTTCGGCCATGTCGCCCAGCACCAGCCAGCGCTCACCACCCTGTTCGGTCAGCACCTGCAGTCCGGCATACAGGGAGGCAGGATTGGCGTTGTAGGTGTCGTCGATGAGGGTCCAGCCATCGGGGTGACGGTGAACCTGCAGGCGCCCCGGAACACCCTGCATGGCGCCCAGAGCCGCGGTGATCTCGGTCAGCGGCAGCTCCAGCGTCACTGCAGCCGCGGTGGCAGCCAGCGCGTTCATCATGTTGTGCCGGCCCGGCAGGCTGGGCAGGTACTCGAAATCACCGGCCGGTGTGTGCACCTCGACGTGGCTGCCAACCATGCGCCCGCGAACCATCGCCTGCTCACCGGTACCGAACGTGATGGTGCGGCAATGGCCGGCCATTTCATGCCAGAGGCCGCTGTAATCGTCGTCGGCATTGATGACGGCCAGCCCCGACGGCGCCAGTGACTCGAACAATTCACCCTTGGTGCGCGCCACGCCGTCCAGGCTGCCGAAGCCTTCAAGGTGGGCGGCGGCGGCATTGGTGAGAATCCCGATCTCGGGACGCGCGATCTCACACAGGTAGGAGATATCGCCGGGGCGGCTCGCGCCCATCTCGATGACTGCGAAGCGATGCTCGGGCGCCAGTCTCGCCAGAGTCAATGGCACGCCGATTTCGTTGTTGTAATTCCCCTGCGTGGCGAGCGTCGGCCCGACTCGACCCAGCATGGCGGCCAGCATTTCCTTGACCGTGGTCTTGCCGTTTGAGCCGGTGATGCCGATCACCGTGGCGGGCATCTGTTCGCGCCAGGTCGAGGCGATCCGACCCATGGCCCACTGCACGTCGTCAACAAGCATTTGCGGAAGATCGACGTCCACTTGGCGAGTCACCGCGGCGGCAGCCGCACCGGCAGTCGCCGCGCGTCCGACGAACTCATGGCCGTCGACACGTTCACCGGGAAGCGCGCAAAACAGGTTGCCCGGCTCGACATGACGAGAATCATGCGTCATGCCGACGACCTCGACACCATTGTCGGTCACTTCACCGCCGATCATCCCGGCCAGACGCTTGAGCGGCATTCTCAGCATGTCGTCGCCTCCAGTGCGCGCCGTGCGCAATCAGCGTCGTCGAAAGGCCGGCGCTCGTCGCCGACGATCTGTTCTTTTTCGTGGCCCTTGCCGGCGATCAGCACGACATCCCCGGCCACGCTGTCGGCCAGCGCCCGGATGATTGCCTGAGCGCGATCACGCACGACCAGGCAGCGCTCCGGGCGTTGCATGCCGGCCTGTATGGCGCGGATGATGGTTGTTCCATCCTCATGTCGCGGATTGTCGTCGGTCAGCACCACCCGATCGGCCAATGACTCGGCGATTCGGCCCATCCGTGGCCGCTTTTTCTGATCACGGTCGCCACCGCAGCCGAACACGCACCACAGTTCGCGCGGGGTCAGTTCGCGAAGGCTCTCGAGCGCGTCGCCGAGCGCATCGGGTGTGTGCGCATAATCGATCACGGCCAGGCGACCATCGCCGTCGCGCACCGGCTGCATGCGCCCGGGCACCGGCTCGAGTGCAGCAATAATGTTGGCGATCTCTGCATCGGACGTGCCGCGTGCCGCCAACTCCGCGGCAACGATGAGCAGATTCCATGCGTTGACCCGACCCAGTAGCCGCGAACGGACGGTCAGGCGGCGGCCATCGATCATCAGTTCGGCCCCCAGGCCGGTCGCGGTGGCGACGATGGTCTCGCCACGAACGCGCGCATCGGGGTGTCCGGCCAGGCTGTAACCGGTGCAGGAGCCGCAAGCAGCCAGATCAGTGGCCAATTTCTGCCCGAAGGGGTCATCCAGATTGATCAGCTGACGAGTGCTGCGAAAATCGAAAAACAACCGCGCCTTGGCTTGCCCGTAGGCCTCGAGGTCGGCGTGGTAATCCAGGTGATCGTGGCCCAGCGTGGTGAAGATGACGCTGGAAAAACCAAGGCCGGCAAGACGTCCCTGATCGAGAGCGTGGGAGGATGCTTCCAGCACGACGGTATTCACCCCGGCATTGCGCAATGCCGCGAGTTCACGGTACAGCGTCAGCAGATCCGGGGTGGTCATGTCGCCCTTGCGATGCGCGCCGGGCCGGCCGATGCCAAGCGTCCCGATCATCGCCCCGCCAAGCGCCTGGGCCAGCAACCAGCTGACCGAGGTCTTGCCGTTGGTGCCGGTCACGGCCACCAGGTCCATCTTCTCGGACGGATCGCCCCACATGCGTCCTGCCAGCATCGCAAGTCGCTTGTCGAGGTCCGGGATCTCGACTGCCGGCACGGGGCAGTCGACCGGCACCTCGGCTCGTCCGTCATGCAGCACCGCGGCTGCACCGACGGCCGCTGCCTGATCGAGGAAAGCCATTCCGTGCCCTCGCCCACCAGCCAGCGCAACAAAGACCTCGCCCCGGCGAAGGTGACGCGAATCCAGAGCGAGCCCACCGATGGCAAGGTCGGGAATGCGCTCTGCCGGGACCAGGCCGGAAAGCAGTTGTTTCAATCCAGTCGCGGCGGTCATGGTGTGAGCTCCACCTGGGTAACCAGGGTGCCAAGGTCGTCGGGCGGCACATTGAACAGGCGCAACCCGGCTTCCATGACGCGTCCGAACAGCGGCGCAGCAACCTGCCCACCGTAGTACGCCTCTCCTGCCGGGTCGTTGATGACCACCACCGCCGCCAGCTTCGGATTCGATACCGGGGCAAACCCGGCGAAACTGGCCACGTAACGATCGCTGTAACCCCCGGCATCAAGCTTGCGCGAAGTGCCGGTCTTCCCGGCCACGCGGTACCCACTGATACCGGCAGCAGTCCCGGTACCTTCCGGGCCGATCGCGGTTTCGAGCATGTAGCCCACTTGCCGGGCCAGTTCGGGGTCGAGCACCGAATGCGGCGGATTGTCCGTCCCCATGATCAGGGTCGGCTGTCGCAACCGTCCCTCGTCGGCAATTGCGGCCATCGCCCGTACCAGCTGCAGGGGGGTAACCGACATGCCGTAGCCGTAGGCCAGCGTGGCCTGCTCGAGTTTGCGCCAGCGCTCGTAGTCGCGCAGCACGCCCGCCGATTCACCGGGGAAGCCGGTTCCGGCCACCGAGCCGAATCCGAAACGCGAGTAAACGCCCCACAGGTGGCGGGCATCCATCGACAGCACCAGTTGCACGACACCGACGTTGGAAGACTTGGTCAACAGTCCTTCGACACTGAGCTCACCGAAGTTGCGCACATCGCGAATGGTGTGCCCGGAAACCCGCATCGTGCCCGGCGTCGTATCGATGGGCATGTCGCGGGTGGCGATGCCGGCCTCCATCGCCGCGGCGATAGCGAACGGCTTGATGACCGAGCCGGGTTCGAGTACATCGGTCAGGGCGCGATTGCGTAGTCCGTCGGAGTTGAACCGGCCTGCCGCGTTGGGGTTGTAGGAAGGATAGTTGACCATCGACAGGATCTCGCCGGAGGTGACATCCATTACCACCACGGATCCGGAACGAGCGCCGTGCTCGGCTATCGTGGTCTTGAGCTCGCGGAATGCAAGGTACTGAAGGCGCCGATCCAGGGTCAGCTGCAACTCCCTACCGGGGCGGGCCTCGCGCACCAGCTCGATATCCTGCACGACTCGTCCAAGGCGGTCCTTGATCACGCGCTTGGCGCCCGCCTCGCCCTGCAGCCAGTTGTTGTAAGCCAGCTCCAGCCCCTCCTGGCCGATGTCATCGATATTGGTAAAGCCCACGACCTGCGCGGCGACTTCCCCGGTGGGATAGAAGCGCCGGTACTCTCGCTGCAGGAAGACACCGGGGATTTCCAGGTCGCGGAGTTGTTCGGCCAGATCGGGGTTGATCCGCCGCCGCAGCCAGACGAACTCGCGAGTGGCGCGCTGGGTCAGGCGCCGCTCAAGATCTTCGGCACTGGTTTCAAGCAGTCCCGCCAGCATCGGGATTCGATCGGCGGCCTGCAGCAGTTCGCCGGGATGAGCCCATACCGATTTGACGGGAGTGGAGACGGCCAGCGGCTCACCGTTGCGATCGACGATATTGCCGCGCACCGTGGGTATCGAAACCTGGCGCAGGAAACGGGCTTCTCCCTGGCTTTGCAGGAATTCCGCTTCCATGACCTGCAATTTCACCGCACGGCCCAGCAGGACGAAGGCCACCAGAACCATGATGCCGGCCAGCAGCCACAAGCGAGCAGTTCCCCGAACCGAAGAGTTCTGCGTATTCATCGGTCCTCCACCAGAATGCGAATGCCCTCGGGACGACGCATTTCGAGCGTTTCGCGTGCATGACGTTCAATGCGACCGGACTCGGCCAGCCAGGCCTGCTCGAGCTGCAGGCGGCTCCACTCGACTCGCGCCTGGTCCCGGGCTTCCTCGGTCTGCTGCAGAGCAACGAATTGCAAACGCGCCTCGTGACGCATCACCACCACACCCACGGCGCTGGCCAGCAGGGCGACCAGCAGAATGAAGAACAGGAGCCAGCGCATCATGACGGCGCTCCGGGAAGTTTTTCGCCCACACGCATGCGGGCGCTGCGAGCACGCGGGTTATCCCGCTCTTCGCGTTCGTCGGGCCGCACCAGGGAACCGACCAGCTTCAATCGCGGCGTGAACGAGGGCGGCATCGGCAGGCGGCGACTCGCCGCGGGCGGTTGCGCGGCCGCGCGAAAGGCACGCTTGACCAGCCGGTCTTCTAGCGAATGAAAGCTGATGACCACGAAGCGCCCACCGGGCTCAAGCACATCGATGCCGTCAGCCAGCGCCTGCTCGAGCTGGGCCAGTTCAGCGTTGATGAAAATCCTGATGGCCTGGAAGGTGCGCGTAGCCGGGTGACGGTCAGCGGGACCTGGGCCTGCCGCCCGGGCGACGACGGCGGCAAGTTCAGCTGTTCGCTCGATCGGCTGCTCCGTTCTGGCCATCACGATGCTCCTGGCAATGCGGCGCGCAAAGCGCTCTTCGCCATATTCCTTGATCACCCGGGCGATCTCGTCCTCCGTGGCATGCGCCAACCAGACGGCGGCGGATTCACCCGACTCGGGATCCATGCGCATGTCCAGCGGACCGTCCTCGCGAAAGCTAAAACCGCGCTCGGCTTCGTCAAGCTGTGGCGAGGAAACGCCCAGATCCAGCAACAGGCCGCTGATGCGGCCGTCAATGTCCAACTCTCGGGCCAGGCTCGCGATATCGGCAAAGCCCGCCCGGCAAACCGTGACTCGTTCGTCGCCGGCGAAACGCCGGTCCGCATCGGCCACGGCCTCGGGATCCCGGTCAACAACCACCAGACGGCCGGCCGGCCCCAGCCGCGCGAGTATGGCGCTGCTGTGGCCGCCCCTTCCGTAGGTGCCGTCGACATAGATGCCATCGGGCCGCACCTCCAATGCGTCCAGTGCCGGCTGCAGAAGAACCGGCACATGTGAGGTTCCCTCAGCCATCGGCCTAGAGAACCAGTTGTGCCATTTCAGAGGAAGCCTTCTCCTGGATCTCTTTTTCCTCCTCGATCCGGCGCTGCATGAGAATCTCTTCGTTCCATATTTCGAAGCGCTGTCCCATGCCCATGAAGACCACGCGCTTTTCCAGCCCGGCCACCTGTCTGAGCGTGACCGGCAACAACAAGCGGGAATTGCCATCGGGTTCGAGCTGGGTGGCCGAACCGACCAGGCGGCGCTGCAGGCTGCGGTGACTGGAGTTGAAGGTCGAGAGTGCCATCACCTGCTCGCGAACCCGTTCCCACTCCGGCTCGGGATACAACCAGAGGCAGCCGGCGTCGAAGGCGGAATAGGTGAGCACAAGGCGATTGCCGCAGGCCGCCTCAAGGTCCTCGCGGTACCTTGTCGGCAGGGCCATGCGCCCTTTCGCGTCGAGATTGATGGCGGTCTCACCAAAGAACACGGCTTTATACTCGTCTCCACCCAGAATCCACTAATTCCCACAATTTCCCACCTGATGCCACGATAGTCCTCAATGTGATGGGTGTCAAGTAGCGCGCGGCGTTGCGGCGCGCGGCTTGGCGCCGCGCTGGGGAGAGGGAGAGATGGGAGAAGGGAGAGGGTAAAGAGGAGGAGAGGAAGAGAGGGAGAGTAGGGAGAGGGGAAAAAGGGAGAAGGGGGAGCTGCCCTCTTCCCTCTCCCCTCTATTCTTCTACCCCTCTATCCAACGATTCGATAACACGGCTCGTAGGGCTTGTCGCCGGGGAGTTTCATGCGGTGCTGGTCAACGAAGCGGGTAAGGAGGTTGTCGAGCGAGCTCATGATTTCGCGTTCGCCACGGATCTCGAATGGGCCGCGCTCGCGGATGGCGCGCACGCCCGCGGGCTTGACGTTGCCGGATACGATGCCGGAGAACACACGGCGCAGGTTGGCGGCCAGTTCATGATTGGGCAGATCACGCGAGATGGCCAGTTCAGCCATGGCCTCGTGGGTGGCATCGAACGGCTGCTGGAACACTTTTTCGACTTGCAGTTGCCAGTTGAAGTAAAAGGCATCATTGACTTTCACTCGCCAGTCACGCACCAGGCCCATGCCCTCGGCCATGTAGCGGGCGACGGCGACCGGATTGTCGATGATGA
>SKXY01000225.1 GCA_007128175.1 Wenzhouxiangella sp.
CCAGCCCGCCGTCGGAAAGGTCGTGACATGCAGTAACCAGACCCTGTTTTATGGCTCTGTTCAGGGACAGATATCTCTGCCTGGCAGTTACCGGGTTTACCTGCGGCACTTCCCCGGCCCTGAGGCCCAGCTCGGAGTAGTATTCGCTTGCCCCAAGCTCCCTGGAGGTCAAACCCAGGATATAAATATCCTCTTCAGGGTGTTTGAAGTCAGAGGTAACGCAGTCGTTGACGTCTGCAATGACGCTGATTGCGGTGAAAAGGACAGTGGGAGGAATAGATATTCTCATTTCACCAGAGACATAATCGTTTTTCATGGAATCCTTGCCTGAGACACAGGGAACTCCATAGGCCCGGCAAAAATGGGCCAGGGCTTCGTTGGCCCGGACCAGCTGGGCCAGCTTAAAACGTCCGTCGGGATTTCTGGAAGAAACAACCGGATCACACCAGCAGAAATTATCCACTCCAGCCATATGTGTAATGTCCCCGCCAACAGCCGCGTTGTTGCGCACAGCCTCGTCAATGGCGTTGGCCATCATCCAGTAGGTGTCATAGTCACTGAACTTGGGGCAGATTCCGTTTGAAATGACCAGACCCAGGCTTTTTTCCAGATCAGGTCTGACAACTGCCGCATCCCCGGGACCGTCGCTGAAGACCCCCACCAGGGGCTTGACCACGCTGCCTCCTTGGACCTCGTGGTCGTATTGCCTGATGATGTATTCCCTGGAGCAAATATTGAGTCTTGAAAGCATGGTTTCCAGAAATTTAGCGGGATCTCCCTGCAGGCTTAGGCTGGGACTTTCGGTGGCAGGGAACTGCGGTCTTTCCCAGACTGCCTCAAGCCGCATCTGCGAGAGGCCGTTATGCAGGAAGTCCATATCCAGGCTGGCTACTACCTTTGACCCGTAACGGATTAAAAACCGCCCGCTGTCGGTAAACTTTCCCAGAACCCGGGCTTCAACATCCATCTCCATAGCCAAAGCAAGGAACTGATCAATGTTTTCCAGAGGCACGGCCAGGGTCATCCGCTCCTGAGCTTCGGAAAGCAGAATCTCCCATGGCTTGAGTCCGTCATACTTCAGGGGGGCCAGGCTCAAGTCCAGATCACAGCCTCCCGGGTCTTCAGCCATCTCTCCCACAGAGGAGGATAAGCCTCCTGCACCGTTGTCGGTGATGGCGTTATAGAGTCCCCTGTCTCTGGCCCGCATGATAAAGTCATACATTTTGCGCTGGGTGATGGGATCCCCGATCTGGACAGCCGTAGCAGGAGAACCTTCATGCAGTTCTTCAGAGGAAAAGGTTGCTCCATGAATTCCGTCTTTTCCTATGCGCCCGCCGGTCATGACGATGAGATCTCCAGGCAGGGCTTTTTTTTCGTAGCCTGGCCGGCCATGGATCCGGGCCGGCATTGTGCCGATGGTGCCGCAAAAAACAAGTGGTTTGCCCAGATACCTTTGTTCAAAAACCACAGCCCCGTTTACTGTAGGGATGCCTGATTTATTCCCTCCATGCTCCACGCCTTCTCTTACTCCCTCCATAACCCGGCGCGGATGAAGCAGTCTCGGAGGAAGAGGGCTGTCATAAAAAGGGGAGGCAAAGCAGAACACATCTGTATTGCATAACAGATTTGCGCCAAGGCCGGTGCCCATGGGATCACGGTTGACCCCGACTATTCCGGTCAGAGCTCCGCCGTATGGATCCAGGGCTGAAGGGCTGTTATGCGTCTCCACCTTGATGCAGACATCCATGTCCCGGTCAAAGCTGATGACCCCGGCATTGTCCTTGAATACTGAACGGCAGAAATCTTCCCCTCCCTTATTTCTGCGGATATCTTCGGTGCTGCCGGCGATGTAGGTTTTGAAGAGGCTGTCAACAATGCTTTTTCTGCCGGTTTCCAGGTTATAATAATGAATCAGGGCATTGAAAATTTTATGTTTGCAGTGTTCGGACCAGGTCTGGGCCAGACACTCCAGTTCAACATCTGTGGGATCAGCAGGAAGTCCAAGTTGAGTGCGAATTTCACTAGTCCCGGGACGGCGGTAATAGTCCCTGATGGTGTGCATTTCCTCAAGGCTCAGTGCAAGAACCATTTCCCTGCTCAAACTTAGCAGGTCTTGATCATTGAGGGTGTCCAGACTGATACTTTCCACCAGATCGCTGGCCCTGCCGGTTACCATGGGTTCCACAAGCCTGAAGCCAGGTTCTTTGTCCCATTCTGAGCGGCTTTTTATTTCGAAACGCTGAATAAGTTCATTGGCCAGAAGGTCACGGGCGATGCGATCAACCTGATTTCTGCCCAGGCTGCCGTTTATGAGAAACTGCCTGCTGGTATAGACCCTGATCTGTTCTCCATCTTGGCCAAAAAAGGCACGCAGGGCCTGGGTGGCGGTCCTGCCTTCATTGTCGGTTACCCCAGGCCTGAAACCGACTTCAATGATCCAGTCGAAATCCTCAGCCGCTGGAGAGCAGGAAGGCTTATGTAGAACCGGATCAAACAGAATCTGACTGGAAATAATTGCCTCCTGCTGCTCGGGGCTGATACCGGAAATGGTATAACAGCTCACTGTTCTAACCTGTTCAACAAGAATCCCCAGTTCGTCTCTGATTTTTCGGGCAAACTTATTACCCAGGACGTCTTTTACCCTGGGCAGCAAAACAAGCTCAAGTTTAACCAGCATAATTCAGGTTGCTCCTAATTATCCGCAGCCCACAGATAGGCGTTTCCCCTGACTTTCTTGGCTCTGAACAGTGCCTTGTCAGCCCGGGACAGAAAGTTTTCCGTACTTTCTCCCTCAGCCATAATGGCTATGCCAATGCTGAAGTTCAGATCGTACTTGAATTGACTTTCAAAAGACCTGATCAGCCTCCGGGCAAGCTGCTCAAGGTTATTTCTGTCGGTTTCAGTAACCAGCAGGACAAATTCGTCTCCACCGAAGCGACAGGGATAGTCCATGCCTTTCCTGGAATTTTTGACCAGAAGCCTGGCAAAGCTCTTTAGAGCCTCATCCCCCATCTGGTGTCCATGTTCGTCGTTGAATTCCTTGAACCGGTCCAGATCAACAAAGACCAGGCCGAGTCCAGTTCCTTTCCTCATGAAGCTCAGGGTTTCCCGTTCGAGGAAGATTGAAAACTGATGCCTGTTGTATACCTTGGTCAGGTAATCAAAGGTGGCCTGTTTTTTTATTTTTTCTTCCATCCTTCTAATGGTTGTCAAATCCCTGCCCACAACCAGAAACTGGGGCGAAGAGGTTCCGCCCAGCCTGTTGAAAACCAGTTCCAGGGATTTACCCGAAC
>SKXY01000214.1 GCA_007128175.1 Wenzhouxiangella sp.
ACAGATGAAATCGGAACGCTTTATTATTACGTTGTGATAACCGGCGCCTGTGGAACTGCAACAAGTACGGTGTCGGGTGCGGTTACGGTTGATGCAGCTACCGTTGGCGGCACAGTCAGCCCGGCAACGGCAGCTGTTTGTTCAGGGGCCAACAGCACCGGGTTAACACTCTCCGGCCACACCGGTGAGGTTCAAAAATGGGAATCTTCTACCGATGGAACTTCCTGGACAGAGATTTCCAACACCAGCACCAGTTACACCGCTAATGATTTAACAACAACCACCCATTTCCGTGCTGTGGTTAAGAGCGGCGTTTGCGACGCGGTGAACTCAGCCAGCGCCACCATCACCGTTTTCCCATTACCTGAAGTAACCTGCCCGGATGATTTTGCAGTTTGCATTGATGATGCACCGGTAATCCTTAACGATTTGGCAGACCCGGCCGGCGGCGTTTACAGCGGACCCTATGTTGGCCTTGACGGAGCTGACTATGTTTTTGATCCCAACGATGCCGGTGCTGGCACACATGCAATTACATATACCTACACGGAAAGTCAACGTCTGCTCTATTACTGGAACTTTAATAAAAATGTGCCAGCTGAAAATACCAACTGGGATCAACCCATTGCTTCCCTAATTGGCAACGGAGAAATCACCTATACCTTTACACAAGCATATACTCTTGCAGGAACAACGCTTAACGGCATTGATGGTGAAGTAAACGGAGGTAGCTTTGCGCCGCGTGGCGGACCTAACGATCAAGAAAATAATGGAAGAAATTTTGTAATCACAATGCCAACCACTGGTTTTGAAAATATTATACTAAGTTATGCCAGTCAGCGCACTACAACTGGCTTTAATGAGCATAGAATTGAATACACCGTAGACGGAAACATGTGGCAGCTTAAAGAAACAATTGATAATATTCCTTCTTCATTTGGGTTATTCAGTGTTGATTTTTCTGATATTCCTGCAGCAAATGACAATCCAAACTTTGCTGTTCGAATTATTTTGAATGGTGCTAGCGGAGCTGCGGGAAACAATCGTTTCGACAATATCCGCCTTGAAGGCACATTAAGCTGCACAAACTCCTGCACGTTTGAGATTACGGTGAATCCCTTACCCATCATTGATGTTTGTCCGTCAAGCAAAGTTGTATGTGTTGGCGATGATCCCTTTGAGTTAACAGACGGTAATCTCACAGGAGGCGCGTTCAGCGGAAATGGCGTCAGCTTTGATGGGACAAATTTTATGTTCAATCCCGCGCATGCAGGTGTGGCAACACACGTGATCACCTATTCCCTGACCGAAAACTATGTGCAAGACAAACTGGTGGCTTATTGGAACTTCAATGATTTTGACACATCTGATGAAACAATAGATGCTGATTCAGGTGATGTTGTTATATCACTTGCAGACTGGGGAGGTACAGTTAATAATTTTGGTGGTAATACTACCAATGCATTATTCGGTGATCCAGCAGGCGCTTCATTAAGCCTGGTGTCACCTTCTGGTGGTCAAGGCAATGGATCATATATTCAACTCCAGTTTTCCATGGTTGGTCTTTCCAATCTGGAAATTAGTTATTGGTCAAGAAGAACAGATAATGGTTTTAATAGTAACCAATGGTCATGGAGTACAACCGGCGGCGATTTTAATGATTTTGGCAATACGATTAACCCAAGTGCAGATGATGATGGAGCGTTAGTAACGATTGATGCCCCACCAGATATTGACAATGTTCCCATTGTGTATTTGAGGTATACGCTCAGTGGAGCAACAGGAGACAACCAAAATAACCGCATTGACAACCTGCAGATCAACGCCAAACGGGGATGCACCGCAACATGTACATTCACCATTACGGTTGAACCCTTACTGAAATACCGCTCGGCAGCATCTGGGAACTGGAATGAAACCACAACATGGCAACAATTTAACGGTACTGATTGGTATCCTGCCAGCTCCTATCCCGGTGAAATCACAAATGGTTGTTCAGACCTTTCCGCTATTATACGTGATGATCATGCTGTTTTATTGGACGAAAGCCTCAGCTTTGATGGAAATATCGGTGTGGAGTCCGGAGGTGAATTACATGTTGTTGATAACCAGCTACTCACAGTTTCAGTAGGCAAAGGGCTAACAGTTACAGGAACACTGACCATGGACCCAGATGCCATTGTAAACGGTGATGGCAGCTTTACCCTGGCCGAAGGCGGACACATGTTCATCGGCGCAACAGATGGCATATCAACCGACGGCGCTACCGGAAACATCAGGGTTAACGGAACCCGCACCTATTCTGCAGGGGCAAGTTACACCTACAACGGTACAGTTGATCAGCTTACCGGCGACGGCCTCACCCAAAACATTCCTGCGGATCTGACCATTGATAACCCGGGCACCGTTACCCTGTCGGATCCCACAACAATACTTGGCAACCTTTCAATCGCCCAAGGCACCCTCGATGTAAATGATCTGAATCTGTCGGTTGGCGGCAATTGGGAAAACAATGGAACCTTTTTACCTGGGACAGCCGTTGTTGATTTTATTGGAACGACGCCTTCCGACATCGGGCAAAGCAACTTTAACGATATTGTCTTTAGCGGAACAGGTTCGAAAAAAGCTGCCGGAAACCTGACAGTTGGCGGTACGATAACCATCACGTCCAATTTTGATGCAGATGAATTTTCTCATTCAATAGAAGGTAACTGGATTAACAACGGTGATTTTTCACCCGGAACTTCCACCATTACTTTCAGTGGTGCCAATGACCTGCAAACCATCTCAGGCAACTCTGTATCTGAATTCTATAACCTGCAGGTTTCAAAAGGCGAAATAAACAGGACGTTGGAGGTGCTTTCAGAAATCAATATTACAGCCACTCCTAATAATTCGTTAACCATTACCAGCGGAACCTTTAAGCTTTCGCATCAATCAACTATTTACCCGTTCAACAACAATACGCATGCTACGATCCCGGCTGAAGGATGCTTTTGGAACAATGGTGGCACCATCTTAGGAGACAATTTCAGCTGGTTGTTGTATGGCCTTTTCCGTCTGAGCGACGGTGTTGTGAACATTGGCAACAGTGAGGGTAATTCATTGCGTTACTTTACCGATTCGGAAATAATCATTGAAGGGGGTGAGCTTAATGTTGCGGCGAGAATTGCCAAAGACCAGAATTATCTTGGCGATGCCACTACTTCTTTTGAACAAACGGGCGGGATCATACGTCTTGCTACAGTCTCATCGCCCAGCAGTATTTTGGCAG
>SKXY01000045.1 GCA_007128175.1 Wenzhouxiangella sp.
CTGCGGCCCATGATCCCCGATCTGCGAAAAGCCTACGAAATGCTCGGCCACATCGACCTCGTCCGCGCCAAAGCCACACTAGCCCTCGAAATGGAAGCCATGAAGCCGCAGCTCAAAAACAAACCCATGCTCAACTGGGTGAATGCAAAACATCCACTGCTGTTTCTTTCCTACAAAAAGCAAAACAAGCACGTAGAGCCGCTTACCATTTACCTTGATCACTCAAACTCCATCCTCATCATTTCCGGGCCCAACGCCGGCGGGAAGTCGGTGTGCCTCAAAACCTGCGGCTTGGTGCAATACATGCTTCAGTGCGGGCTGCTTGTACCTATGGCGAATTACTCCGAAGCAGGCATCTTTCACAAGCTGTTCATCGACATCGGCGACGAGCAGTCGCTCGAAAACGACCTCAGCACCTACAGTTCGCACTTACTGAACATGAAACACTTTTTAGCGCAGTGCGATGACAAGTCTTTGTTTCTTATTGATGAGTTTGGAGCAGGTACCGAGCCCCGCATCGGGGGCGCCATAGCCGAGTCTATCCTCGAAAAACTGCACGAAAGAAAGGCTTTGGGCGTGATTACGACGCATTATGCCAACCTGAAGCTGATGGCCGGCAAGCACGAGGGCATCGTAAACGGCTCCATGCTATTTGACAGCAAGAACATCAGGCCCTTGTTCAGGCTGAAAACCGGCATGCCGGGCAGCAGTTTTGCGTTTGAGATCGCACGGTCGATAGGGCTTCCGGAAGCGCTGCTCGAAAAAGCCTCAGGCATCGCCGGCGAGCAGGACCTCGACTTCGACATACAGCTGCAAGACCTGGAGGTGCGCAAAGCCGAGCTCGACGAAAAAGAAAAACAGCTGCGCGACGCTGACGACTTCATGGCGGGCATCATCGACAAATACGAGAAGCTGCGCGATGACCTGCAAAACCGCAAGAATGAGATACTGCTCGAAGCAAGAAGGGAGGCTAAAGAGATCCTGGCCGGCACCAACCGGATGATCGAAAAGACCATCCGCGAGATCAGGGAGTCGGCGGCCGATAAAGAAAAAACCAGGGATGCACGCCAAGAGCTGAAAGCATACGTCGAAGAGCAGCAGAAAGTGCTGGAAGAAACACCCAAGACCCCTCCTTCCAAAAAAGAGAAAAAGCAAAAGAAAAAGCCACAGCTGAAGCAGCCAGAGATCGATAAGTCGCCAATACAGCTCGGCGACACCGTTAGGATCAAGGGCCAAGAAACCCCGGGCGAACTGACGGAAATTAACGGCAACCGCGCTGTTGTGAGCTGCGGCAATCTGAAGATCAAAACGCAGCTATCGGAACTGGAGAAGCTAAAAAAGAGCAGTGTTGTTCCCCGTGCAAAGCAAGCAGGGAGCAGCCGCAGCCTGTTCGACATCAACGAAAAGGCAGCCAGTTTTAAGCCCGACATCGACCTGCGGGGAGACAGGCTGGAAGAAGCCATTAAAAAACTGCAGCGTCACATCGACGACGCCTATTTGCTAGGCATCCCGCAGCTGAGGATCGTTCACGGCAAAGGCGATGGTATTTTGCGACCGGCCATAAGGGAGTTCTTAAAAGGGATTCCACTGGTGCACAGGTACCGGGACGAGCACCCTGACCGGGGAGGAGCCGGCATCACCATCGTGGATTTTTCACGCTAAAACAACTATTCTTCGCTATCAGCAGCAAACAATTCAAGCTGGTTTTCAGTCACATACGACGGCGGTCGTACCTCATCCTTAAACCTGGCAACATGACTGTTTATTAAGGATTTCATGAAGCGTACCGGTGTCAGCTTGTGCGTTTTGCAATACCTGTCCAACGCCTTCTTTTGGTAATCAGTAAGTTTAAATGCTACCTGGCGGTACTTTATGGGCTTTTTTTTCTTTTTGGATTTTCGTCCACGCATCCGGGATCGCTTTGCTGCCATGGCTATTCGGTTTTAAGTTCTCTGATCAGGTAAACGCAAACAGGGAAGTGGTCGCTATAACCACCCAGGTATACACCGCCTCCGAAAGTGCGGAAAGGATAACCCTGGAACCTGCCCGAAGGCTGCCGCAAAAACGGCCTGTTGAAAACTTCTGCACGCAGGTATTTAAAATCGCTGTAATCGTCGCCGAGCAGTGAAGGAGTAAACAGTATTTGATCGAACAAACTCCAGGCATCGCGCCAGGCATTGGTGCCAACGCCCCTGCGGTAAAACGATTCAAAGGGGTTGTACAACTCATCGTCGCTGACCTTCTCCTTGTTGCCCTGCGAGCGCAAATGTTTCCGAATGCTGATGTCTGTTGGGTTGTCGTTGAAGTCGCCCATCATGAAGACCTTAGCGCCAGGCTCCGCTTCCTGTATGCTGTCGATTACATTACGGGCAATGTCGGCTTTAGCCACCCTGCCGGGCCGGCTGCGTGCCTCCCCGCCAACCCTGCTGGGCCAGTGCGCCACGATGAAATGCATGCGCTCACCAAGCAGGTTGCCGGTAAGCAGCAACTGATCGCGGGTAATGAAGTTAGGACGATCGGGCACAACAGTTGGATAGTTGTTATGGCTGATGTACTCGAAATAATCCGGGTTGTAAAAGAAGGCCACGTGCATGCCCCTGCGATCCGGACCCCGCTCAAAAACCACCTGGTAGTTGCGATCCCGAATCTTTTCGTGCGCAGCAAGATCCTCGAGCACCGTTTCATTCTCAACCTCTGCCAGGCCAATAACAGCTAATCCGTCGGGATTGACTTCCTGTCCGAGCTTATAAAGCACCTCGGCAAGGTTGTCGAGCTTCTCAAAATAGCGCTCCGTATTCCAACGGTTGCTGCCCTGGGGCGTAAAATCATCATCACGAATGCGCGGGTCATTGATGGTGTCGAAAAGATTCTCAACATTATAGAAACCAATGCCTACACCAACAAAAGCCCGCTTGTCGTCGCCAGAATATGCAGGTGTGGTTACTGAACAAAGAAACAATGCAATGCCCCCCAAGAGCACCGCTAACCTAAAAAAGCATAACCGCTTGTGTGTTTTCATAATAAATGAGTAATTTTGAAGTCCAAAAATAATCATTTTACAGGAAACCTGCCATTATATTTCAAGATATTTGGCTAATACCTTTTACAGATAAATTTCTTATCCAGATGAGAACAAAATTCTACCTGACATCCATTGTCCTGATGCTATTCGTTACGGTTCATGCCATGTCTTATGATGATGAAGGTCTGCCTGCCGACACATTGGACTTGCACGAGCGAACCGATCGTGAAATACCCATTCTCACCTTATCGA
>SKXY01000035.1 GCA_007128175.1 Wenzhouxiangella sp.
CGCTTGAGCCAGTCTTCCAGCCAGACCACGGTTTCCATGTCGAGGTGGTTGGTGGGTTCGTCGAGCAGCAGCAAGTCCGACGGGCTCATCAGAGCGCGCGCCAGGCTCAGGCGAATGCGCCAGCCGCCGGAAAAACTCCCCACGGGGTTTTCATGGCTCTCTGCGGCAAAGCCCAGCCCGGACAGCAGGCTGCCGGCACGGGCTCGTGCGGTATAACCGCCGACGTCGGCCAGCAGGGTGTGTGCCTCGCCGATAGCCTCACCGTCGCCGCCGGCTTCGGCCTGTTCGACCTGGCGTTCGGCCGAGCGCAGGCGCTCGTCGCCGTCGATGACGTACTCGATCGCCGGCCGCTTCAGCTCGGTGATCTCCTGGGCCATGTGGGCGAGGGTCCAGTCGGCCGGTATCGAGACCTCGCCGCCGTCCACGCTCAACCGGCCCAGCAGCAGGTTGAACAGGCTGGTCTTGCCACTGCCGTTGGCACCGATCAGCCCGACCTTGTGGCCAGGATAGACTGTGGCCGAAGTGTCCTCGAGCAGCGGTTCGGGACCGTGGCGCAGGGTGATGTTGGATAGTTGGATCATTGGGTGCTGGTCGGGTTGCTCTGGCGCCGGATTGTGGTTGTGAGTCGAAAGTAAGGGTGTGAAAACGTAAAACGGGGGATGAACAGTTGCCTATTATTGCGGTGGTGGCCAATGGCGCTAGTCTTGCCATTGGCCACCCGGAGATTGCAAAAGGCGTCTCGTGCCTCTCCCGTTTTCCGTTTCACATTTTACGTTTTACCGGCGGATCGAGGGCAACGTTGCCTGATCAGCCACCCTCCGTTTCAGTTTCTCCCAAACTTGCAGCCTGCTTCCCCGCCGCCTCGTCGATCATCACCGCGATCGCACCGTCGCCGGTGACGTTGGCGGCGGTGCCGAAGCTGTCCTGGGCCATATAGAGTGCGATCATCAGCGCGACCGCGGTTTCGCCGAATCCGAGCATGGAGGTCAGCAGGGCGATGGCCGACATGACCGCACCCCCGGGGACGCCGGGGGCGGCCAGCATGACGATGCCGAGCATGAAGATGAACGGCAGGATATCCCACAGCGACGGTACGGCCAGCGCATCGTGCAGCACCATCACCGCCACGGTGCAGGCGACGATCGTGATGGTCGAGCCGGCCAGGTGCGTGGTGGCGCACAGCGGCACGGTGAAGCTGGAGATTTCCCGGCGCACGCCGTTGTTGCGCGTCGACTGCAGGGTTACCGGGATGGTGGCCGCGCTCGACATGGTGCCCAGCGCGGTGAAGTAGGCCGGCAGCATGTTTCGGATCAGCGAGATCGGCGACTTTCCGGCCCGCAGGCCTGCAATGATGAACAGCACCGAGATCCACACCCAGTGCAGGGCAATGGCCAGCACCAGCACCACGCCGAAGGTGGCCAGTGTTTCGAATACCGTGCCGGCCACGGCCAGCTCGGCGAACACGCCGGCGATGTAGAAGGGCAGTAGTGGGATGATGACCACCACCAGCAGCTTCGAGATCACGTCGCGCCCCTGGTCGAACAGGCTCTTGAGCTGGTGGGCATCGGTCGCCGTGATGCCAAGCCCGAAGATGAAGGCGGTAGCCAGCGCGGTCATGATGCCGAGCAGCGGCGGGATTTCCAGTTCGAAGAAGGGGTCGAGTGCCGCACCGTTTTCCGGCGGGGGTGTGGGCACACCGGTCGACAGCATCGGAACCACAATGGCTGCGACCAGAAATGCCATGATGCCGGCAACGATGGTCGACAGGTAGGCCGTACCCAGGGTGCGACCGAGCAGCCGTCCGGAATCGCGTGGCAGGCCGGCAATGCCGCTGGTGATGAAAAACAGGATCAGCAGCGGAATGGTGAAGAACAGCAGTTCGCCGAACAACCCCTTGAAAGTGAGCAGGATGCGGGTCATCCATTCCGGGGCGAACAGACCCAGGAGGATGCCGAGGACGATGCCGGCGATCAGCTTGAGAATCAGTTTCATTGGTTTCTACCTATCGTTTCTGGTTGTTGTCGGTCGCGTGAACCCACGCCGGCAGCCGCTGCCAGGTCGTGCGCAGTTCGGCGCTACAGTCTCGGTGATCCGGCACCAGTTCGGCAACCCGTCGCCAGAATGCCGGCGAGTGATCGAGGTGCTCGGTGTGGACCAGTTCGTGCAGCAACACGTAGCGACAGGCCGCCGGCGAGCATAACAGCAGCCGGGCATTGAGCGAGATGTTGCCCCGGCTCGAGCAACTGCCCCAGCGGCTGCGCTGATTACGGACGGTGACCCGGCCAATCCGGAAGCCGTGCTGTTTCGCCAGCCTGCGGGTTTCGGGTATCAGCAGTACGCGGGCACGTTGCATCAGCCAGCGGCGCAATCGATCAGAGACGAGGAGATCGCCTTCATCCGGACCGGTGTCGCCCGGCAGCTGCATTTCCAACTGCTCCTCGTGCCGGACCAGTCGCGCCTGTTGCCCGCTGGTATCGCGATAATGCACCGGCCAGCACTCACCGAATGCCGGCAGGTCGATGCGTTCCGGACGCCTGCCGCTCACCGCGGGATCCAGTCCCTCGCGCTGACTGTCCAGGCGCTGTTGTACCTGTTCGAGCCAGTCGGCGCGCCTGGCCAGCAGGTCCGGCACCCGGTTTTTGTCAAAACCCGGCGGCACGGTCACGATCACGCCCTGGTGCGGATCGACGCGCAGGCGGACATGACGAGCACGGGGGTGAGTGCGGATGCTGTGGGGAATCGGCATGGCTTATAGCCTAAACGGTCGGCGGGAAAACGGAAAACGTAAAACGGAGGCGACGACGGTGCGTTCGTCAAACTAGCGGTGGCCAATGGCAGGGTTACGCCGTTGGCCAGGTAATTAAGGAAACAGCAACGATTCATCCCCCGTTTTCCGTTTCAAGTCTTCCGTTTCCAGCACCCAAAAAAAGAACGCGGCCCAGTGGACCGCGTTCTTCGCTTACAGCACAGGCATGTCAGCCGGGACCGATCAGTTCCCCAACAGCGGGGCGATCACCAGGCTGACGATGGCCATCACGTTGATCAGGATGTTCATTGACGGACCGGAGGTGTCCTTGAGCGGGTCACCCACGGTGTCGCCGACCACGTTGGCCTTGTGAGCTTCGGAGCCCTTGCCGCCGAAGTGACCTTCCTCGACATGCTTCTTGGCGTTGTCCCAGGCGCCGCCGGCGTTGGCCATGGTCAGCGCCAGCAGCACACAGCCCAGAAGACCGCCGCCGAGCATGCCGCCCAGTGCTTCCGGACCCA
>SKXY01000293.1 GCA_007128175.1 Wenzhouxiangella sp.
AGGAACGCTACGGCAACCACGTGGCCATGGTCGGTGACGGCATCAACGATGCCCCGGCGCTCAAGCAGGCCAATGTCGGCATCGCCATCGGTGCCGGCGCTGATGTCGCCATCGAGGCGGCCGATGTCACCCTGGTCTCCGGTGAACTGACCAAGGTGGTCGAGGCCATCCGGCTTTCCAAAGCGACATTCTCGAAGATTGTCCAGAACCTGTACTGGGCCTTCGGCTACAACGTCGCTGCCATCCCGATCGCGGCCATCGGCCTGCTGCACCCGATGATCGGCGTGATCGCCATGACCGCCAGTTCCCTCTCAGTGATCGGTAGTTCGATGTTGTTGAAACGGACCCGTCTCAATCTGGTGCCGTGAGGATTGTCACCGTCTCAGCGCAAACGCTCCACCGGCAGCCCCCCACTGCCGATCGAATTCATGGCGGCCTACACGTCCCTTGATGGTCACGATCCAGGTGAAAAGACCGTACGTGAGAAAATCACTAGGGCTTATTATGTCGCCGGGCTTGGTTGGAATAGGCTCGCCGGAAGCATCACGAGGCTTAGTGCCAGTCGACCTGTGCCGGGATAACCTGTCGATCAGGGCCACAAGCGTTTCACGATGGCAACCATTGTGCGCAGGAACAGCAGCAGCCATGGCGCGAACACCTGCAACAGTGTGTAGCTCAACCACCAGACGCCCCGAGGTTCTTCGGCACCAGACAACTCCAGACTCCCGGTCAGCCATACCGACAGCGGATACCAGATGATCGCCAGAACCAGGAATAACCATGCCGGCCAGACCAGCCAGTTGATCGAGCGGCAGGCGATGACGGTCAACGCAGACAGCGTGATCAATGCAGCCCAGGCAGCCCAGTTTCCCGCCGGCACCCGCAAGATCGGCTGATTGACCCACTCGCTGCCTGAAACCAGAAAAATCACGCTGCCCAGCAAGAGTGCGAGCAGCCCGCCAGTGAGATAGAGCGTCCATCGCGATGGCGTTCCGATCTCTGCTGAATATTTCATTGCACGATACGCGGAATTGAAACCGAGGCGCAGCATAGCGCGTGGCCGGCATGGCCGGCAAACCCGGTCATGGCAATCGGGCTGCACAGGTCCTATACTGGAAACGGATCGCCAATTACAGAGGAGAATCAAGGCATGCTGCGTTCCGTGGATCTCGGCGACTACATGCACACCAACCCAATCAAGGTACATGTAGACGACAGTCTCTTCCACGCCATGGATGTGATTACCCGCAACCATGTTTCCGGGGCCTGCGTGGTCGATGACGAAGGCAACCTGGCCGGGGTGCTCTCCGAAACCGACTGCCTGCGCGCAGTAGTCTCGGCGACCTACAACAATACTGCCGATGTCGGCAAGGTACGCGATTTCATGACCGCAGAGGTTCAGTCATGCCGACTGCACGACAACATTGTCGATGTCGCCATGGACATGATCGCCAAGGGGCATCGCCGCCGTCCAGTCGTGGAAAACGGCAAACTGATCGGCCAGTTGACCTGTCGTCAGATCCTGCGGGTCGTTTCGGACTTCAACAGCCGAAGCGGAAGCTGACACTCTTCGGTTGTAGCGGGCTCCACCGTCACACGATCAGGCATCCAGCCCCAGATCGAGACAAACGGCAGAGTGCGTGATGGCGCCGACCGAAATCACATCGACACCGGTTTGGGCAATGGCCCGAACCGTGTCCAGATTCACCCCGCCTGACGCCTCCAGAACGACCCCCTTGCCACGGGCGCGCTCGACGGCCGTCTTGAGCGCGTCCAGCGAGAAGTTGTCCAGCAGCACGTTTTCAGCCCCCGCTTCCAGGGCTGCATCGAACTGCTCCAGGCGATCGACCTCGACGGCAATTCTGGTCATGTGACCGGCAAAACGTCGCGCCTTCTCCACCGCCGGGCCGACACCACCGCACACGGCGACATGGTTGTCCTTGATCAGGATGGCATCGTCCAGACCGAAGCGATGGCGGGCTCCCCCTCCGGCAACCACCGCGGCCAGCTCCAGTGCACGCAGACCCGGTGTCGTCTTGCGCGTGTGCGCAATCCTCGCACCCGTGCCGTTCACGGCATCGACGTAAGCTCGCGTCAGGGTCGCGATTCCGCTCAAACGACCCAGAAAGTTCAACACCGTACGCTCGGCGGTCAGGATGGCGCGGGCCGGCCCTTGAACGGAGGCGATGATGCTGCCCGGTTCCAGCCGGTCTCCTTCACGCAGGCGCCATGCCACATCCAGGCCTTCGTCCACCAGTGAAAAAGTGGTCGTGGCGGCGACTGTTCCGGCGAGAACTCCCGCCGCGCGCGAGCGCAGTTCAAAAGAGGACTCTGCAGTCGCCGGTATGGTCGCCAGGCTGGTCACGTCACCTCGACCACCTAGATCCTCGGCCAGGGCCCGCCTGACGGCTTCTTCGACAAGGCTGTGCGGGATGTCATCACTCATCGTTTCGTTCCGTAATGTCGTCGGGAAGTTCATGCCGCTCAGGCGGCGACAAACTCCGCCGGCCTTTCAGGTCGCGAGGTATCGAAGGCCGGGGGGCGCCCGGTCGACGGCAGCTCGAGCATGGCTTGCAGGCTTTGCCGCGCTCGGCGCGCGGTCTCCTCGTCGACCTCGATCTCATGTTTCATCTCGCGCAGCGCGTCGTAGATGCCCCTGAGTGTAATCCGCTTCATGTGCGGGCACAGGTTGCAGGGCCGGATGAAGCGCGTGGCCGGATTGAGCGCGGCGACGTTGTCGCTCATGGAGCACTCGGTGATCAAAATGGCCTTGGACGGCCGGTGTTCGGCAACGAAACCCGCCATGGCGCCGGTCGATCCGGAAAAATCGGAAACGCGCAAAACCTCTGGAGGGCATTCCGGGTGGGTGATGATCATGGCATCGGGGTGCTCGACCCGCAGCTGTTCGATCTCCTCACGAGTGAACAACTCGTGGACCTCGCAGGCGCCGCGCCATGTAAGGACCCGGATATCCGTCTGGCTGGCCACGTTGTGGGCCAGAAACTGGTCCGGAATCATGATCACCGTGTCGGTGCCGCGTTGTTCGGCGATCGCCTCGACGACGGCGACTGCGTTCGAGGAGGTGCAGCAGATGTCGGATTCGGCTTTCACCTCTGCCGAAGTGTTGACGTAGGTGACGATCGGGTAGTTCGGGTAAGCGCGGCGAATAGCGCGCACGTCCTCGCCGGTAATCGACTCGGCCAGCGAACAGCCGGCCTCGAGATCGGGAATCAGCACGGTTTTGTCCGGCGACAGGATCTTGGCAGTCTCGGCCATGAAGTTCACGCCGGCCTGAACGATTACGGCTTCCTTCGCCTCGGCGGCCACCTGCGCGAGCTTCAGTGAGTCGCCGGTAATATCCCCCACGCAATGGAAAATCTCCGGCGTCATGTAGTTGTGCGCGAGGATGACTGCGTTGCGCTCACGCTTGAGGCGGTTGATGGCATCGACCAGTGGCGCATGCAAGGGCCACTCGGCTTCGGGCATCACGTCGCGGATCTTTTCATACAGAACGCCGGTTCGTTCGCGAACGCCAGCATCGAGGACCAGGTCGGCGGCATCCGGCCAGGCCCGGCCGATGGCATCGAGATTCTCAGTCTCCGGTTGTCGGGAGTCCATTGCAGGGAGCACCTTGATCGGGTTGAGTCATGCGAAGCAGTATTGGGGCAATCGCGCACCACTTCCAGCGCAAAGGCGCGATCATTTGTTCCTCCCAAGTGTCGCTTGCCCCGATCCGAACCCGTAACGGCCAGCTCGCCCAGCTTCTGCTGCCAGGGCTGGCGTCGGCATGACATTCGACTGAATCAAGTGCACCCCCCCGCGGGAACAGCCATCGCCCTGCGGGTCGTGTAAGATACTGCGCTGCCAGATATATCCCAGAGCCACTGCGGGACTTTCAGTGTCAATCAGAATCATGCTCACCGGGCTGCTCTTGCTGCCAGCCTTTACCACACACGGTGCCGAAACTACGGACGACGATCAGCCTCGTTACCGGGCAACGGCCTACTACGCCCACTATTCGCCGGACCGGATGCTGGACATCCTGCAACTGAACAATCCGCAGATCTCCGGTCATTCCCAGCTTGGCGCACTTGCCTGGTCCTACCGACTGAATGACGTGCCCAGCAACCTGAGCTGGGAGCTGGAAGGCCAGGTCGTTCAGCACTTCGGGCGCCAGAGCCACCAGGAGTTCAACGTGGCGCTGAACGCCCGCTGGAGCCGTTTTCCATGGGATGAGTTCGTGGATACCAGCGCCGTCCTCGGCTGGGGCCAGTCCTTCGCCACCTCCGTTCCTCCTCTCGAACCCCGCTCGGATCGTGACGAGCGGTCCACGCGTCTGCTCAACTATCTGCTCATCGAGCTGGATTTTGCCCCACCATCACGCCCCGAATGGGGGGTGGTACTGCGCCTTCACCATCGTTCGGGCGTTTTCGGTCTCTACAACGGCGTCAACGGCGGTTCGAACTACGTTGGCGCCGGGATTCGCTACCTGTACTGATCCCCTGCCCGTCCCGGCTGCGTCCATCCCGAGAATCATTGCCGTGGTCAATCAGCTGAATTGAGACGTTCACTTGCTTACATTCGAATAGTCTAATAATATGTCTGGGGTTCAACGTGTCCATTACCGGACCAGACAGAGGTTTTCGCGAATGAAACGCAGGAACGACAGGCAAGCATTTTTGGCAGAGTCGACCGTGGATCCCGGCCGCCGTCGATTGCTCAAGGCAGCCGGACTGGGTATTGGTTCGCTGGGTCTGGCCGGAACGGGGCTCATGACCAGCACACCGGCCCGCGCCGTGAAGACCAACGCTCGCATCGTGATCGTCGGTGCCGGCGCCGCCGGCCTGGCCGCGGCCAACCGCCTGTCCTCCCGGCTGGATGGCGCACGGATCACCCTGATCGACCGCCGCGAACGTCATCTCTATCAGCCCGGCCTGACGCTGGTGGCCACCGGTCTGTGGAAGCCCGGTCAGACCATCGATGAAAATAAGCGCTACGTGCCGCGTAACGTGGAATGGATTCACGCATCGGTCAGCGAGTTCGAACCCGATGCCAACCAGGTTGTCACCGATACCGGCCAACGGGTCGACTACGACTATCTTGTCGTCACCACCGGTCTGCACGTGGATTTCGACGCCATCGAGGGCATGAGTCCCGAACTCATCGGTCGCGAGGGCATCGGCTGTGTCTATGACAATCCGGAACACGCCAACCGTACCTGGGAGATGATCGACCGCTACACCACCGAAGGCGGCGTTGGCCTGTTCACCCGCGGTCCCGGTGGCATCAAGTGTGCCGGTGCACCGCTGAAGGTCGCCATGCTGACCGAAGACCTGGCACAGCGTCACGGCAATCGTGATCGCCTGGAAATGATCTACAACTCGCCCAGTGCCGGCCTGTTTTCACAGCCCGACATGGACCAGTTCCTCAAGGAAGAGTTTCCGCGGCGCGATATCGACATCAACTGGCACCACCGCCTGGTCGGCATCGAGCCCGAGCAGCATCGCGCCACATTCGATACCCCCGAAGGCGAAGTGCGGCTCGATTACGACTTCATTCACGTCGTGCCGCCGATGCGCGCCCCCGATGCCCTGGGCAACAGTCCGCTGGCCTGGCAGGAAGGAGGGTTCGCCGATGATGGCAACTGGATGGAGGTCGACCGCCACAGCATGCAGCACCCGCGCTACCCGAACGTGTTCGGGGCCGGGGATTGCGTCGGCACCCCTATCGGCAAGACCGCCGCCAGCGTCAAGGCACAGGTTCCTGTGGTGGTGGACAACCTGGTCAGCGTGATGGCCGGCCGGCAGCTGACCGCCAGTTACGATGGCTACACCTCCTGCCCGTTGATCACATCACGCGGCCAGGCCATCCTGGTCGAGTTCGACTACAACCTCGACATGGTGCCGTCATTCCCCTTCATCAGTCCGTACCGCGAGCACTGGGTGCCCTGGATCATGAAGGACAAGTTCCTGAAGGCAGCCTACAACGCCATGCTGCGCGGCCGCGTCTAGATTAGGAGGGATTTCACATGGCTTTTTCCATTTTCGGTATCTTTGCCGTACTGCTCGAATTCATCCGGCCGCTCCTGCCGCTGATCCTCGCCGTCGTCATCATCGACCTGGTTCTGCTTTTGCTTGCCCTGCGCAACAATGGCTTGGCCGGCACGTTGGCCGCGCTGAAGCGGGTGCTGCCGGTGGGGCTGGTTGTGTTCATGCTCGGATTACTGTTCGGCCCGTGGCTTACCGGAGCCGGTCACGGCAATCTTGCCGGCATCCTGGACTGGCTATCGCTGTTCGGTGCCGCCGTCGGCCTCGGTGTACTCGCCCTTCTCGTGGTGTGGCCACCCGTGGCCCTGCTGAGAAGCAAAAACGCCTGATGGCGAATGACTGACCTGAACTCCTCACTTCAAGGTATTGCATGAAAATCGGAAACTTTCTGCTGGCAGCAGTGCTTGCACTGGCCCTGACTTCGCTGTCGATGGCTTCAGACGACCCGGAAAGCAGCTTCAGCATCCTGCTCCGGCTGCAACCTGAGCTGGTCCATGTCGACGGCAGCGCCGCCGAAGCACGCGATGCCGACGGCTGGTACCTGACCGACGGCTGGGCCGGCGGCAACAAGAACGCCATGAATTTCGGCGCCTTGTTCATCGACGGCGAGCATCAAGTCACCGACGGCCTGCGGGCAATCGGTCGCTTCGGGCTCAACATCAACACCGAGGGACTCGCCGGGGGCAGCGCGCAGGAGCGGGAGATCTACGTTGGCGTGGCTGGTGATTATGGTCGACTGGTTGCCGGGCGCCTGGAAACCCCTTACAAGCTGGCCGCCCTGGGATGGGACCCCCTCAACGGCACGGCCTTCCAGGCTCGCGGCAACATCGGCCGCAGCGGCGGCGCATTCGGACACGGCGGCTACATCAACAACGCCGTTGAATACTCCCACCGCTTCGGGCCCGTCCACCTACGTGCCATGGCCGCACTGGATGAAGGCTCCGAAACCACCTCCGACAGCCCGTTGTGGTCAACCTCACTGGCGATACCCGTCGGCCCGGTCGAACTCCTGGCTGTCCATATCGATGCCAGCGAATTCGATGACGGCCCCGACAAACGCACCGGCACCAAGCTGGGCGCACGCTACAGCGAGGGCCCCTGGACCCTGGCAGGCCACTACGAAATCCGTGGCGAAGGGCTCGAAGACGGCGACTTCATGTACCTGACCGGCAGTTATCGCTGGCGCGACTGGTCATTCATCGCCAGCCACGGCCGCTTCAACGACGACGGCGTCAACGACAACGACGGACGCTACAGCGCCCTGGTCGCTCGATACCATCTGGCCCGCAATGTTTCCGTGCATGCCGGATTGCGCCGCCTGACCCGGGATATCGACGGCAGCGAAAAAATCGCCGGGCTGGGCATTCGTGCCATTTTCGATACTGGCAACCTGATCAGGTAAGAATCAGGTCAGCTCCCCGTCGGCCGGCGGCGGGGCGAATCCGGTGACTACTCGTCGCGCCCGCTGCGCCAGATCGAAAACAGCAGCCAGACGCCGCCCAGGGCCGCACCGATAAACCCGAGCAGGCCGAAGAGCGGCAGGCCGAATGCCTCTTCGTCAGTTTGCACGTTGAGCACGATCGCCGAGCCGATGATCAGCGCGGCGGTCACGACCCCCAGCGTCAGCCTGCTTGCGGCACGATCCAGGCGATTGCCCACATCCTTGAGGTCGGTGATGTCGACATGCACCTCGATCCGTCCCTTGCGCGCCATCTTCATCAGACGGCTGAGGTCGGACGGCAACGTGCCAAGCATCTTCAAGGTTTCCGTCAGGCCCTTCTGCATCCGCCGGGTCATGTTAGTTACCGAATAATGGCGCTTCAACACCCTTTCGATCACCGGCGCGGCCTCGCCGGCCATGTCGAAATCCGGGTCCAGTGAGCGCCCCATGCCCTCCAGGGTAATGAAGGCTTTGAGCATAAGAACCAGATCGGACGGCAATACAAGATGATGTTGTCGCAATACACCGGTAATCTCGCCGATCATGGCCGACACATCGAGTTGCTTGAGCGGAACGCCGTGGTAATGGTCGATGAATTCGACCACGTCGTCACGCAGTCGGTCCTCGTCCACCCGGGCATCTTCACTCCAGTCGAGCAGAATGCGGGCGACCAGGTCGGCATCGCGCGAAACCAGCCCCATCAGCAGTTCCGAAACCTGGTGCCGTCTTTCCTCAGACAGACGCCCCACCATGCCGAAGTCCAGCAGCCCGATCCGGTTGTCGGGCAGGTACATCACGTTGCCCGGATGCGGATCGGCATGGAAGAATCCTTCTTCGAGGATCATCTTCAGGATGGCACGCGTGCCGCGCACGGCGATTTCATGACCGTCGAGCCCGGCCTGCCGCACCGCTTCCAGGTCCCGTCCCGGGATGCCTTCCAGGAAACCCTGGACATTGAGCCGCTCCCCGCTCCAGTCCCAGTGAACGGCGGGAATGACAATACCGGAATCCTCCTCGAGGGCCAGCGCGATGCGTTCGGCATTGCGGCACTCGGCAACGAAATCCAGCTCACGCCGCAATGACTGCGCGAACTGACGCACCAGCAGACGAGGACGATAGTGCTGCAGATCCGGGGCTTCCGACTCGATGATCTCGGCAAGCCGCTTGAGCAGGCGCAGATCGGCCTCGATAACCGGCCGAATGCCGGGTCGACGAACCTTGAGAATGACCTGCGTTCCGTCGTGGAGGGTCGCGCGATGCACCTGGGCCAGCGAGGCGGCCGCCAAAGGCTCATGGTCGACCTCGGCAAAGATTTCATCGGGATGGCCACCAAGGTCCTCGATCAATTGCGGCTCGATCTCGGACCAGTCCACCGGCGGCGCATGGTCCTGGAGCTTTCCGAACTCATCCAGCCACTCCGGGCCGAACAGATCGACGCGGGTGGCCAGCACCTGGCCCAGTTTGACGAAGGTCGGGCCCAGTTCCTCCATGACACGCCTTGCCCTGGCCGGGGGCTTGAGCCGCGCCAGCTCCTCGGCCTCCTTCCAGTGCAGGACCTTGCCCGCGCGCTCGAGTGCGCCGGCCATGCCGATCCGCTGAACCACGTCGCCAAAACCGTAACGGATCAGAACCGAGGCGATATCCTGCATGCGGCCCAGATCGCGTGCCGCACTGAGTGCCTGCCAGAGCATGAATCAAGCGCCTTGTGCTTCAAGCCAGGTGGCAGAATAGCGTATTGCCGCACCCCGGGTCATCGTCGGCGATCTAACCGTTTGCCCCAATGCGCGCATGCGATAAACTTGCCGCCATGTCGAGATTGCGCCTGAACAGCTACACAATCACCGTGGTCCTGTTCATGGCCCTGTTGGTGACCGGCTGCGCCACCAGTCCTCCGCCCCGGCAGGACAACGTCTGCGACATCTTCGACCATCATCCACGCTGGTACGACTACGCCCGTGACTCAGAAAGGCGCTGGGGCACGCCCATTGCCGTGCAGATGGCGTTCGTGCAACAGGAATCGTCATTCCGTGCCCGGGTACGACCGGAAAGAAAACGCTTCCTGGGTATTTTCCCGGGCCGCCGCCCATCCAGCGCGCGCGGCTACGCCCAGGCCCAGGATCCGGCCTGGCAGGACTACCAGCAGGCCACCGCTAATCGCCGGGCCCGACGCAGCAACATGGCTGATGCGCTGGACTTCATCGGCTGGTACAACGACGTCAGCCACCGTCGGCTGGGGCTGGCAAAAAACGACGCCTACCATCTTTATCTCGCCTACCACGACGGCCACACCGGCTACCAACGCGGCGGTTGGCAAAATAACGGTCAACTCAGGCAGATCGCCAGCCGCGTTGACCAGCGTGCCCAGACCTACAGCCGGCAGTTGCAGTCGTGCGAATCCGACTACCGTTGCCGTCGTTTCTGGCAGTTCTGGCCGTTCTGCCGCTAGGGCTTCGGTCGCAGCAGCATGCGCATGTGAATCCATCCGGCCAGTGCACCCGGCAGGCTCATCGTTACCATGCCGGTGACGGTGCGCGCGGCACCGACCGGGGTGACCGGCAGCATCGCATTCATCACCAGCAGCGCCACCGCGATGGCCAGGAAACCGGCCAGCACGAACAGCCCCGTACGAAGTTGCGGCCAGCGTCGTGCAAGCATGGCGGCGGTCACCAGGGCAATCAGCATGCCCAGCGACACGATGACCGCCCACAACGGAGCGAAGCTGGCCAGGTCGAACAAGGTGGTCTCCAGCCTGAGTGCCAGTGATACCGGCTCATCCAGCGCGGCGATGCGCGCCAGGTTGAACTGGGTCTGGATCATGCTGCCCAGAACGGTGGCCACCACTACCGCGGCCAGCCAGGCCAACAACCATCGAATCGTGCTCATGGATACCCTCTCCCGATCCTGTCGGGCAAATTCAATCTGCTATCTTGACCGCTACGCATCCCGACGGCAAACATTGCAATGAAAAGCATCAGTACCCCTCTGACCATCGCCCTGCTCATGAGCGCCATCCTGTGGCAGCCGGCTGCCGCTTTCCAGATCGACAGCATCGCGGAGGGCCTGGAACACCCGTGGTCCATTGCCTTCATGCCCGACGGGCGGATGCTGGTTACCGAGCGGTCCGGCCGACTGCGCGTGATCGACAGCGACGGGCGTTTGCTTGACGATGCCGTTGCCGGCATTCCCGAAAGCGTAGTCGCCAACCAGGGCGGCCTGATGGAAGTCACCCTGCATCCCGAATATGAAGAGAATGGCTGGATCTACCTGAGCCTGGCCCACGGCAGCCGCCGCACCAACACCACGCGCGTGGTGCGCGGCCGGCTCAAGGACATGCGCTGGATCGACAACGAGGTGATCTTCACCGCAGAGCCGACCCGCGGTGCTCCGGTGCACTATGGCGCACGCCTGGCATTCATGAACGACGGCACTCTGCTGATCACGCTCGGCGACGGCTTCGACGACCGCGAGGACGCCCAGCGCCTCGACAGCCACACCGGCACCATCGTGCGCGTGCACGACGACGGCCGCGTGCCGGTGGACAATCCCTTTGTCGGCCACGATGACGCGCTACCGGAAATCTTCAGTTACGGCCACCGCAATCCTCAGGGCATCGTTGTCGACCCCGATACCGGCGAGATCTGGTCGCACGAACACGGCCCGCGCGGCGGCGACGAACTCAACCTGATCCGCGCCGGCGAAAACTACGGCTGTCCGGTGGCCACCCACGGCATCGACTACTCCGGTGCACGCATCACACCCTACACCTCAAGGCCCGGCATGGTCGATCCAGTGATCGACTGGACCCCGTCCATCGCCCCGGCCGGCATGAGCCAGTACCGCGGCGAACTGTTCCCCGACTGGCAAGGCAACCTGCTCGTCGCCAGCCTGGTCGAACAAACCATCCGCCGCATCGTGATCGACGGCGATGATGTTGTCAGCGACGAACCCCTGGGCCTGGAACTGGGCCGCCGGCTGCGGGATGTGCAGGTCGGGCCGGAGGGGGCGTTATATGTGCTGACGGATGAGAGTGCGGGTGAGATTTTGCGGGTGCGGCCTTGACGGGCCGGGGAGAGGGGTAGAGGAAGAGAGGCAAGAGGGAGGCAAGTGGGTCACCACTCTCCCCTCTCCTCCTCTCCTCCTCTATTCCTCTCCCCGCGTCCGCGTCACCGACGCGGACGCTCGCGATAGCGCTCGTAAAGCTGCCGCTGCCGATCACGGCTCAGATCATATTCTTCGCCATCAATCCAGGCGCGTTGCACCTGCGTGGTGACTTCCAGCGCGTCGCCGCTGGCGGCGAAGAAGGTGGCGCGCTTGCCGGGTTCCAGTGAACCCAGTTCCTCGCCCAGGCCGATAATCTCGGCAGGCCACAAGGTAATGGTCTTGAGGGCGGTTTTCCGCTCGAGGCCGAAGGCAGCGGCCATGCCGGCCTGGAACGTGATGTGACGGGCATTGCCGGCGTTGAAGGCCGAACCGCCGTCGGTGATGGCAAAGCGCACACCGGCGTCGGCCAGCTTGCTGGCGGCCACATAGGCTTCGTCGTAAGGCTCCCAGCCACGCGGCGGCATGGTGTGGACGCTATTGAGTATGGCCGGAATGTCTTCCAGCGCCAGGCGTCCGG
>SKXY01000158.1 GCA_007128175.1 Wenzhouxiangella sp.
CGGCTCGTTGCCGCATGCTTCGCCCTCGGTGCGCAAGCTGGCGCGCGAGTTGGGCGTGGACCTGCCCGGTGTCAAGGGCTCGGGTCGCAAGGGACGGATTACCGAGGACGATCTCAAGGCCTACGTCAAACAGGCCATGGCGTCCGACGCACCCGCCGCGGATGGTGGGGCCTGCCTGAACGTTGCAGCCGCGCCGCAAGTCGATTTCTCGAAGTTCGGCGAGATCGAGGAGGAGAAGCTCTCGCGCATCAAGCGTATTTCCGGGCCCAACCTGCATCGCAACTGGGTGTCGATTCCGCATGTCACCCAGTTCGACGAGGCCGACGTCACCGAGATGGAAGCTTTCCGCAAGGCCAGCAAGAGCAGGGCCGAGGCGGCCGGCACCAAGATGACGCCGCTGGTGTTCCTGATCAAGGCGGTGGTGGCCGCACTCAGGGAATTCCCGCACTTCAATGCCTCGCTGTCCAACGACGGCGAAACGCTGATCCGCAAGAAGTATTTCCATGTCGGCGTGGCGGTGGACACCCCCAACGGCCTGGTTGTGCCGGTGCTGCGCGACTGTGATCAGAAGGGCCTGCTCGAGCTGGCGCAGGAATTAACCGACCTGTCGACCCGGGCGCGCGACGGCAAGCTCAAGGGCGATGAGATGAAGGGCGGCTGCTTTTCGATCTCGAGCCTGGGTGGAATCGGTGGCACCGCGTTCACACCCATCATCAATGCCCCGGAACTGGCCATCCTGGGCGTGTCGCGCTCGGAGATGAAGCCGGTCTGGGACGGTGAGAAGTTCCAGCCCAGGCTGATGCTGCCGTTGTCGCTGTCCTATGACCATCGCGTCATCGACGGTGCCGTTGCGGCTCGTTTCACCCGCTTTCTGGCCGAGCAGCTCGAAGACCTGCGCCGGCTGCTCCTCTAGGAGCGGCGGCAATGACGAGCCGATCGGCCAACAACCCGGGCTTCGGCATGATGCTGGCCGCCGCGGTCGGCCTGCTGGCCTTGCTGACCTGGTTCTTCGCCGGCGTGGTCGACGACCGCGCGAACCCGAACCGCCAGGTCCAGAGCCAGGTCGTCAACGGCGCGGTCGTGGTGATGCTGGAGGCCGACCGCCAGGGGCACTTTGTCGCCACCGGCCAGATCAACGGTCAGGACGTGCGCTTCCTGGTCGATACCGGGGCCACGCTGGTGTCGGTGCCCGAATCGCTGGCCGATCGCCTGGGGCTGGAACGATCTGCTCCGATCCGGCTGGAAACCGCCGGCGGCACGGTGCAGGGCTGGATGACCCGGCTCGAGGAAGTACGCCTGGGCGAGATCGTGCAACATGATGTGCCCGCCGCGATCAACCCGGGCCGCCATGAGAGCGTGCTGCTGGGCATGAGTTTCCTGCGCGACCTGGAAATGACCCAGCGCCGCGGCGAGCTGCGGCTGGTGGCCGAATGAAGAACAGGAGTTTTTTGAAACCGCAGATTACGCAGATTGACTATTAGTCCACAACTTACACAGATTGATGCTGATTGAAGAATATCAGCAAGGGTCAAAGTGAGCGCAGGACATCAAACCTGGCAATCGAATCCGGCTTTCATTGGGAGATCGATTTCCCAAAGCAGAGCCAAGTCAAATCTGCGTAAATCTGCGCAATCTGCGGTTCCAGACACCGCAAATGACGAAGTGAGCAGAATATGAGCAATAAGCGAGAGATCAAGGTTCCCGATATTGGCGACTTCGACAAGGTGCCGGTCATCGAGGTGCTGGTGGCCGAGGGTGACTCGGTCGACAAGGAGGATTCGCTGGTCACGCTGGAGTCCGACAAGGCGACCATGGAAGTGCCCTCGTCGGAGGCCGGCAAGATTGTCGAGCTGAAAGTGTCGGAAGGCGACGAGGTCGGGCAAGGCGACGTCATCGCAGTGGTTGAGCTTTCCGAAGACGCCGGGGGTGCGTCGGAAGGTGGCGACTCCGGTGATGAAGTTGAAAAGGGTTCAGGGTTCAGGGTTCAGGGTTCAGGGGAGCCTTCGGATGCTTCTGACGAGTCTAATGAAACTGGCAACTCCGGCGACGGTGAAGAAGCCCGCCCGGAAACTGACGCGAAGCGTCATCCCGGACGTGATCCGGGACCTAAACCGGAAACCGACCATTCTTTCGACTTCGACCTGATCGTGCTCGGCTCCGGCCCCGGTGGCTACACCGCCGCTTTCCGTGCCGCCGACCTGGGTTTGAAGGTGGCGCTGGTCGAGCGCTACGCGTCACTCGGTGGCGTGTGCCTGAACGTGGGGTGCATCCCATCCAAGGCCTTGCTTCATGTCGGCCAGGTCATCGATGCAGCCGAACACCTGGGCTCGCACGGCGTGAAGTTCGGCAAGCCCGAGCTCGATATCGACAAGCTGCGCGAGTTCAAGGACGAGGTGGTTGGCAAGCTCACCGGCGGGCTGGCCGGCATGGCCAAAAAGCGCAAGGTCGAGGTGATCGAGGGTGCTGGCAAGTTTACCGGTGAGCATGAGCTCACCATCGACAAGGACGGTGACAGCCGCATCGTCAGCTTCAACCAGGCCATTATCGCGGCCGGCTCGCGCGTGATCGAGATCCCGGGTATTCCATGGGACGACGATCGGGTGATGGATTCGACTGGCGCGCTGGAACTGGAGAATGTCCCCGAACGGCTGCTGGTCATCGGTGGCGGCATCATCGGCCTGGAGATGGCCTGTGTGTACCGTGCGCTTGGATCGAAGGTGACGGTGGTCGAGCTGATGAATCAGCTCATGCCCGGCGCCGATCCCGACCTGGTCAAGCCGCTCCACCAGCATCTGAAGAAGCAGGGCGTGGAATTTCACCTGAAAACGAAGGTGGAGAAAGTCGAGGCCGGTGAGAACGCCCTGACCGCACACTTCGACGGCGACAAGGTGCCCGAGTCGGCCGAGTTCGACCGCGTGCTGGTGTGCGTGGGCCGGCGGCCCAATGGCGACCAGGTCGCTGCCGACAAGGCCGGTGTGAAGGTCGACGACCGTGGCTTCATCAAGGTCAACGGCCAGATGCGCACCAACGTCGACCATATCTTCGCCATCGGCGATATCGTCGGTCAGCCCATGCTGGCGCACAAGGCCAGCTACGAGGGCAAGGTGGCCGCCGAGGTGGCCGCCGGCGAAAAGCGCGCCGCCGATGCGCGCGTCATTCCCTCGGTCGCCTACACCGACCCGGAAGTGGCCTGGGTGGGTCTGACCGAGGCACAGGCGAAAGAGGGCGGGCTGGACTACGGCGTCGGCAAGTTTCCCTGGGCGGCCTCTGGCCGGGCACTGGGCATGGACCGCTCGGAAGGATTTACCAAGCTGATCTTCGACAAGAAGACCGATCGACTGGTGGGCGCCGGCGTGGTCGGCCTGCATGCCGGCGACCTGATCGCCGAACTGGCGCTGGCGATCGAAATGGGCTGCGATTCCGAGGACATCGGCCTGACCATCCATCCGCACCCGACCCTGAGTGAATCGGTCATGATGGCCGCCGAAGCCTACAAGGGCACCATCACCGACCTCTACATGCCGAAGAAGGGGTGACGGTCTAACGGGTTAACGGAGTGCGCAGGATGTCCTGAGCGCAAGCGAAGCGCATCAGCCAGCGTCGACTACTATTGCCGGATGATGAGAATCCGCGACACGGTGGGTGAGCTGGTGCTTCACGACGCCCGCGACGGCGGGCCGTAACCTGTTTTTGAAGGTCATGGGCAAGCCCCGGATCAACAATCTCGACATTCCCGGCAACGACAGATTCTGAGCGGGCCTGGCCGGTCAGGTGCTTTCCGGCAGTCGGATCTCCATGATCAAACCATGACCATCCGGGCGGTTGCGTGCTTTCAGTTCGCCGCCGTGCGCTCGGACGATCATGCGGGCGACGGCCAGGCCCAGTTCGCTGCCTTCAGTGTGATGGCCTGGATGCCGGCTCGAGCCGCTGGCCCGAAAAATCTGCTCAAGTGCTTCAGGCGAAACCCGGCCGCCTTCGTCAATGACGCGTACCAGCTGAGAAGTGCCGCGACCAAACCGATCCCGATCCTGGGCCAGTTCTATCAGTACCTCGCCCTGATCGGCCGTACGCCGAATGGCGTTGCCGAGAAGGTTATCCAGTACGTGTGCCATCCTCATGTCGTCCACATTGACGGCTGGCAGCTCCTCGCCCGTGATCGTCAGAGTGACGCCCTTTTGTTCGGCCGTCGGTGTGACCTCCTGCGCTGCGCGTTCGACCACCTGCCTTATTCGCGCTTGCCGGCGCTCGAGGCTGAGTTCACTGCTCTCGTTGCTTGATAGTTCAAGGAGGTTCCTGACCAGGTCGGTCATGCCGTCGCAATTGGCCTGGATTTCCTCAGATATCACCTGCATGCGCGGATCGTCCGACAGTTCCCGTATCCCCTTGGCCTTGCGTGTAATCACCCGCACGGGCGCATGCAGGTCGTGAACCAGCATCGCCGAGAAGTCCTGCTTGTAGCGCAGTTCCTTCAGGTAGACGTCATGTTCAAGACGGTGCCGTTGTCGCACGCGTGTCAGCCAGGCGGCCATCACCACCAGTAACAACAAGGTGGCGAGCCCTGCGACGAACATCCAGGCACGCTGGCGGCCCAGCCTGACCCTCGAGAGTTCCGCCTCGGCGGCGGCCATCTCGGCGCGTCGTTCTGCCTGGGAGACACGAAACAGCGTATCCATTCGCCGAACATCCCGCCGCTGCTCCTGGGCCATGATTTCCTGCCGCGTGCTCTCAAGTTGTCTCGCGTGGTGCAGTGCCTGCCGATATTCACCCAGGTTCTCGTGGGCATCGCGCATCAGTTCGTGAATTCGTGCACGCTGCCTGTCGAGTCCATTCATCTCGATGATCGACATCGCTTCACCGAGAATGGCCAGGGCGTCGTCTGGACGCTCCATTGCCAGCAGTACCTGTCCCATCTCGGTCTTTGCATCGGCTACCTGGCTGGTCATGCCGACAGCTTCGGCATGGGCCACGGCCTTGTCGAATTCCTCCAGAGCTTCCTCCAGGTCCCCCACGGTGGCGAGGATGCTGCCGTTGACGTGATGGATGGAGCTGAGCGTGCCCGGTCCCGCATGAGCCCTCCCCAGCAACATGGCGCGCTCCATGTGGGCCTGTGCCTGATCCAGTTCGCCGCGGATATGCGCCAGCTTGGCCAGGTTGTTCCAGGCGCTGGCTTCCAGTTCCGGGTCATCGATCTTCTGAACCGTTTCCAGTCCGCGGGAAAAATACTCCTCGGCGCGGTCGAGTTCCTGCATCTCGGCATGAATGATGGCCAGGTTGTTCCACACCCGGAGGAGTTGCTCCAGGTCGCCGGTTTCGGAGTGGTGTTCACCCAGTTCGATCAGGTGGCGGGCCGCTTCGCTCAGCGCGCCCAGTCGCCAGTAGGCTTCGGCAAGACGGTTGGTGCAGTCATCGTGCAAGTCGCTGCGTGGATATTCGCGGCACGCGGAAAACCGGTTGATTGCGGCCAGATAGTCCTCGCGTGCGAGATCGATGGTGCCCAGAACGTGCAAGGCGGCCATGGCATGCATTGCATCTTCTTCGCCATCTCGCGACGCAGCGAGCAGCGCGTCGGCTTGGGACTGTGCCGCATCAAGCTCGTGCTCGCTGATCAGGGCATCCATGCGGCCGATGAACGCATCCGGGTTTTCCGCCCGGGGTTGGGTCGGGATCAGGCAAAAGAAAACCAGGAGAAGGGTCAGCGCAGCTCGCATGAGTCGAAAATGGTCGGCAGGGCAGAAAATGTGCGACAAGGAGGAATCTTACCAGTTAGTTGAACCGGCAACGCCCTGGTTACATCCGCTCGCCAATGCGAGTGATCTGCTTGTCAAGGGTCAGTGCGTCAACGGAAACAGCCACGGCACCACGATCAGGGTGGCTACGAGAATCAGGCACTGCAGTGGGATGCCGGCGCGGGCGAAGTCGCCGAAGCGGTAGCCGCCGGGGTTGAGCACCAGGGTGTTGACCGGTGAGGCCACCGGGGTGGCAAATGCGGTGCTGGCCGCTATCGCCACGGTCATCATGAAGGGGTAGGGGCTCAGCCCCATCGCCAGCGCGGCCTGCAGTGCGATGGGTGCGATAAGCACCGTGGTGGCGGTGTTGGAAATCATCTGGCTGAGCGCCGAGGTGAAGATGAACAGCGCGGCCATCACCACCATGGCGCCGTAATCGTTCGACAAGCCCAGTAGCCAGTCGCTGGCGATCTCCAGGCCGCCGGTGTTGTCCAGTGCGGTGGCCATGGGCAGGATGGCGGCGATTAGCACCACGCTTTCCCAGTTGATGTTGCGATAGGCCTCCAGACCGTCGAGGCAGCGTGTCAGTACCAGTATGCTGGCGGCGGTCAGTACGGCGATGACATTGGGGACCCAGCCGAAGGTCATGGCGGTGAGCATCAGCAGCATCACGACCATGGCCACCGGCGCCATCTTCGTGTTGCGGGTCTCGGCCTGGCCGTCGCCGCCAAGCAGCACCAGGTCGCGCGAGTCGCGAGCGACATTGTTCAGATTGCTGCGTTTGCCGGTGACCAGCAAGACGTCGCCTACGTCCAGCTTGCGGTCGAGATCGACCACGCTGCCTTCGCCGCCGCTGGGTCGTTGCCCGAGCACGGTCACGCCGGCACCGCTGTGCAGACGCAACTCGCGCAGGGTCTTGCCGATCCAGCGTGAACGCGGCGGCACCAGGGCGTCGACCAGGTTCAGCGGTGCGGGCAGCTCCGGTTGCCACTGCTCAAGTTCCAGCTCCATGGCCTCGACCGCTTCCTCGATACGTTCGGGGTCGCCGCTCAGGTACATTTCATCGTCGGCGTTGATCGGGCTGCCCGGTTCGGCACGCCGGGTGAATTTTCCCCGCCGCGTACGACTGGTGATGGCCAGTGCGCTGACCTGAAAGCGCGAGCGCAGGCCACAGCCGGACACGCTCTGCCCGGCCAGAACGGAACGGGCCGGCACGCGCACCCTGACCAGCCCGTTCTGAAGCCCGTACTCGGTGAACAGGTCGAACCAGTGCGGCCCGGTTACCACTTCCTCGGCCCGTTTCCTCGCCGGCACCAGCCGGGGGCTGACCAGCACCATGAAGACGATGCCGATGGCCAGCATGACCAGGCCGGGAAGGGTGTAGTCGAAAAATGCGAAGGGTTCCAGCCCGGCCTGCCTGAGCTGACCGGCCACGATCAGGTTGGGCGGGGTGCCGATCAGGGTCAGCATGCCGCCGAGTAAGGCGGCGAAGGCCAGTGGAATCAGCAGGCGGGAAGGGCTGATGCCCCGTGAGCGGGCGATGGCGATCACCACCGGCAACATCACCGCCACCGTGCCGGTTGAGCTGAGAAAACCGGACAACACGGCGGTCGTCAGCATCAGTACGGCGATCAGCCGTGCCGGTCTGTCGCCAGCCATCCGCTGAACAGCGCGCCCCATGGCGTCGGCTACGCCGGTTCGGAACAGGGCGGCACCGACCACGAACAGCCCGGCGATCATCAACACCACCGGATCCGAGAATCCGGCCAGCGCTTCCTCGGTGGAAATCACGCCCGAAAACACCAGCGCCAGAAGCGCCATGACTGCCAACAGGTCCAGCCTGAGCCGGTTGCTCATGAACAGCACCAGGGTAACGGCCAGGATGATCAGAACGATGACCAGGTCGGTGGGCATTTTCGTTTATTCGCTTGTTCGTTGGTTCGTTCGTTGGTCCGGGCAGTCTAACGCGAATGATGGAAATTGACCTGGGTGGGTTATGCTCGGTGACTGTTGGTCTAACGGCGAGTTACCGAATGATTGATGTTCCGCGATTGATCGCCGTCCTGGCGCTGGCGTTGCTGCTGACCGGCTGCAGCAACGAGGCCGGGAACGATGTGCAAGAAGTCGATGTCCCGGATGCCGAGGGCATCGGCGAGACTCTTCACGACTTCTTTCAGCGTGTCGAGCGCGAACGTGCCGAGCTGAGTCCGCAGACGATGGCCGCTGCAGTGGCGGGTACCGAGCGTGAGGCTGATTATCTCGGTCGTCTTGATGTTCCATCGATCGAGCGCACCGAAGCCGAACTGGCCATGGCACGGCGTCACCGCGAGGAGTTGGGCCGTTTCGATCGCCAGACGCTGCACGGGCAGGATGCCCTGTCGTGGGACATCATGGCCTGGGAGCTCGACCATCGAATTGAAGGAGCCGACTACCTCTGGCACGACTTCCCGGTCAACCAGTTGATGGCGGTGCACAACCTGCTGCCGTCGTTCATGACAGATCAGCACCCGCTGCGCAACGACGACGATGTCGATTTCTATATGCAGCGCCTGATGCGGTTCCCCGATGTGTTCCGTGGCGCGATCGAAGTGGTCGCCTACCGTGCCGAGCAGGACCTTTATCCGCCGCGGTTCGCGCTGGAAAAGACGGCTCGTGATGCCCGTGCTTTCGTTGATGGTTCAGCTGAAGACAATCCACTGGTCGAACGCTTCATTGCCCGCGTCGATCGTGCCGGGGTGTTGTCGGCCGAGCGGCGCGAGGGGCTGGAGGATGAACTGGTCGAGGCCGTGCGGGAGTACGTGGTGCCGGCTTACCGGGCTTTCGCCGATTATCTCGAGGGCCTGATCGAAGCCGCCGTGTCCAGTGATGGCGTCTGGAGTCTGCGCAATGGCGACGATTACTACCGCTGGGTGCTGCGTGGCCACACCACCACCGATATGAATCCAGATGAAATTCACCAGCTGGGCCTGTCGGAGGTTGAGCGTCTCGAGGAGGATATGCACCGGATTCTGTGCGAACTGGACCGTTGCGACGGCACAGTGGGCGAACGGATGGCTGCACTCCACGCTGACGAACGCTTTCTTTTCGACGACAGCGACGCCGGTCGCGAGGCGATCCTGCAAGCCTATCGGCAGATCGTCGGTGAAGCCGAACAGGCGCTGGATGACTGGTTCCACGATGGGCCAACCGCCGAGCTGGAAGTGCGACGGGTACCGGAGTATCGCGAGGATACGGCATTTCGCGCCTATTACATGCGTCCGGCCCCAGACGGTTCACGACCGGGGGTGTTCTTTGCCAACCTGCGCTCGGTCGACGAGCATCCGCGTTTTGCCATGCCGACGCTGGCTCACCACGAGGGTGTGCCGGGACACCACCTGCAGATCAGTCGCATGCAGGTGATGGACGATGTGCCATCGTTCCGTCGATCCCTGTGGCTGCATGCACACGCCGAGGGCTGGGCCCTGTATGCCGAGCATCTATCCGCCGAGATGGGGTTGCTTGACGATCCGTACGACGATCTCGGGCGTCTGCAGGCCGAACTTTTCCGGGCCGTGCGACTTGTGGTTGATACCGGTCTGCATCACAGGCGCTGGTCTCGTGAACAGGCTATTGAGTACATGCTGGAGACCACCGGCATGCCCGAGAGCGATGTCGTGGCTGAAGTCGAGCGCTACCTGGTCATCCCCGGGCAGGCCTGTGCCTTCAAGATCGGCATGCAGCGCATCCAGGCGATGCGCGAGCGGGCCGAGCAGACGCTTGGCGAAGCCTTCGACATTCGCGACTTCCATCGCGTGATCCTCGACAACGGCGCCATGCCGCTGGACCTGCTCGACGGCGTGGTCGATGAGTGGATCGATGCCGGCGGCGGACCGGACTGGACGCTGAACTCTCACTAGTTCTGCGCGTGTCGTTGAGGAAAAAAATACAAGATTCACCACAGAGGCACAGAGAGAACCTGAAGAAAACATTGTTTTTCTCTATCTGTCTCTGTGACCTCTGTGTCTCCGTGGTGAGCTTCTCTTGTTCTGGTCGCGACCGGGCCCTGAAGACGTGGCCGAGGCTCCCTAGAAAATTCTCCAGCCTGCCCAGATCAGGCAGAAGGCCACCAGGAACCAGAAGCCGGTCCAGGCCAGCATCATCAGGCGCGGGCCAGGACGATATTCGGCCGGCATGTGCTCGCTGGTGACCACGCGAATGTTCAACCAGGCCAGGATCGGGGCGGCGAGGAACGAGACCGTGGTGGCGAAGTCGATCAGTGTCGTGAAGCGTTGGCCGAAGTAATGGATGATGATCATCGCGCCGATGGTCACCAGCAACAGGCCCGTGATGTAGCGTCCGCGGTGCAGGTTGGGCGCGTCGTCTTCCTCGTCAGCTGCGCCGCTGATCTCGATCAGGGCGCGGATGACGCGCGGGTAGGCGTCAGTGACTGCCAGCGTGGTCGAAAACATGGTGGTCAGGGCAGCGATGGCGATGATCGGGCGCGCCCACTCACCCAGACTGACAGCATAAAGATCGACCAGCGCCGCGGAAAAGGCCACCGCCGATTCCGGCAGGGAATTGCCGCTACCGTACATGATCAGCGCACCGAGCAAGAGGAACAGTACCGCCAGCACCGTCGCGCCGATATAGCCGATGCGGAAATCGGTGACGGCATGCTCGACGCTGGGATTGGCGCCGGTCTGCTCGGCCCGCTCCAGTGTCCAGAGTGAATGCCAGGCGGCGACGTCCAGCGGAATCGGCATCCACCCGAGCAGGGCGAGCACGAAGGCAAAGCCGGCCGCCGTCCAGACGGCTTCCCAGCCGAATGCAGGGTGCAGCACTTCCCAGTTCGGCTCGGCGCCGAAAGCGAAAGCCACGGCTGCCAGGGTGGAAATCGCCAGCACGGCCATGATGATCTTCATGATCAGGTCCAGCCCCTGGTACTTGCCGATGGTGAGAATGATGATGCAGCCGATCAGCACGGCGAAGGACAGCTGGGTGATCGTCCAGTCCAGCCCGAATACCATGCCGGCCAGTCCGGCGGTGACGAGCGTTACGCTGGCCTGGATGATGAACATGGTGCCCAGCGTGATCAGGGTGAAAAGTCCCAGCGCCCAGTCGCCCAGCTTCCGGTAGCCGCTGATCAGGCTCTGGCCAGTGGCGGCGGCGTAGCGTGGACCGAACTCGAGGAACGGGTACTTGACCACGCAGGCGAATATGACCACACCGAGCAGGGCCAGTCCGTACTCGGCGCCGGCGCGCGTCGATTGCACCAGATGGGATACACCGACAGCGGCGCCGGCCATCAGCAGGCCCGGGCCCAGCGCGGCCAGCAGCCCCTCTGTTCTCTTTCTCATCGACTCCCTCTCGAATCGTAAACTCAAGCGATTGCGATCCAACCATACCCGATGAAACGATGCTGATGGGGTCACCGTGTTCTCGTTTCCCCGGCGCTCAAGTTGGGCGGCTTGCAAAAATTAAGATTCTGTTCATATCATACGAGCGTGGATCTGTCGGATTCGTACCATACTCGACAGTATCGATAAACCATAAAGCACTCTGCTTCGGGGAGTAAAAATGATGAAGTCATGCCGTTACATGGCGCTCGCGCTCGTACCCTTGCTGTTCCTGATCGGTTGCGGCGGGAGTTCGGACGTCGATCGGGCCACGCCCGCGCCACCCGCCACCAATCCCGAGGGACGCCCAGTCGACGGGATCATTACCGCCCAGTTCAATCCGGCCGAGGGGGTCATACCATTTCCGAACAGCCTGCTGCTTTCGGGAACGACCGATCTGACGCTGAACCTGCCAGTAGAGGATCCGACCGACTTCAGCGATCCTGCAGCCGCCATGAGCACCCTGGACGGATTCAGTACCGTTGCGCCCTGGACGTTCAGTTTCTCGGTTGCACCGGATCCCGAATCCATCGTGCCTGGCAGTAACGTACGCTTCTTCGAGGTGTCGTTCGCGCAGGGTACGGCGGCAGTGACCGGTGTCAATCGCGAACTGGTGCCGGGCCAGGACTTCGTTACCGCCATTGCACCGTCGGATCCGACCGGCCGCACTGTCGCCATCGTGCCGCTGAGGCCGCTTCAACAGATGACCGGCTATATGGCCGTTGTCACCGACGGAATCCGTGACGCCAGCGGCAACCCGGCTACACCGTCCCAGCCGTATTTCCTGGCCAAGCGAACCGAGCCCCTGGTGACCGAAGATGGCATCAGTACCGACCCGCTGCTGGATAACCAGACCGCCGGCGCGCTCGAGCCACTGCGCCAGCTTATCAATACGCACCTGGCCGCTGCTGGCGGCGAGGGTGTCAACCCCGACAGCGTGGTACTGTCGTTTACCG
>SKXY01000159.1 GCA_007128175.1 Wenzhouxiangella sp.
AAACGACAAAACGACAAAACGACAAAACGACCCGACCCATGGGAGCCTTCGAATACCAGGCACTGACCGACGCCGGCGCCACCACCCGGGGCGTGATGCAGGCCGATACCGCGCGGGCCGCGCGTGGTCAGTTGCGCGAGCGTGGCCTGATTCCGCTGGATGTACGCGCCGTTGGTGTGGAATCTCGGGTTGGCGGCGGTTTCGTGCGGCGCGGGCGTGAGCGAGCCCTGCTGCTCCGGCAGGTTTCAACCCTGCTCAAGGCCGGGTTGCCGCTCGAAGAGGTGCTCTCGGTGCTGGTCGAACAGACCGACCAGCCGCAGATCCGTCGCCAGCTCGGGGCCATCCGCGCAAGGGTGATGGAAGGGCAGAGCCTGTCGGCCGGTATGGCCGAACACCCGCGCCTGTTTCCCGAGTTGTATACCGCCGCGATTGCCGCCGGCGAACGTGCCGGGCGGCTCGAAGCGGTGATCGAACGCCTGGCGACCCATGCCGAAAACCGCGAGGAGATGCGCCGCACTTTCGGCATGGCGCTGATTTACCCGATCCTGCTGGTGGCGGTAGCCATCGCCGTGGTGTGGGGGCTGATTGCCTTCGTGGTGCCGCGTGTGATCGGGGTTTTCGAGCAGGCGGCGGAGGATTTGCCGTTGATCACGCGCAGTCTGCTCGGTCTGTCTGATTTTGTTGCCAGCTGGGGCTGGCTGGCATTTTTGCTGATGATCGTGCTTGGTGGCGTACTGGCCCTGGCGCTGCGCCAGCCCGGACCGCGACGGACCCGCGACGAGATCGTGCTGGCCCTGCCCGTGGCCGGAAGGCTGGTCCGGGCGCGCGAGACGGCAACTTTTACCCGCACCCTGGCCATCCTGGTCAACAGCGCCGTACCGCTGGTCGAAGCGCTCAAGGTCGCCGCCGGCGTGGTGGGCAACGAGGTCGTGCGTGCCGATATTGGCCGCGCCGCCGCCCAGGTGCGCGAAGGGGTGTCGTTGAGTCAGTCGCTGGCCGGTCGCGGCTGGTTGCCGCCCATGGCCAGGCGACTGATCAGCGGCGGCGAGAAGAGCGGCGAACTGGCAGCCATGCTCGAGCACGCCGCCGACATCCAGGAGCGTGAATTGCAGTCGGCCTCAACCATGTTGCTGGCCGTTCTGCAGCCGGCTCTGATCCTGGTGGTCGGCGTGATCGTGCTGTATATTGTCCTGGCCATCATGCTGCCGATCATGAACATGAGCCAGTTGCTGGGGTGACGCAGATGGTGGTTTTCGAACACGTGGCCAAGCGCTATCCCGGCGGCATGCAGGCGCTCAAGGATGTCAGTTTCCAGCTGGACAAGGGTGAGCTGGCCTTTCTCACCGGTCATTCCGGTGCCGGCAAATCCACGCTGCTGCGCCTGATCGCCCTGCTCGAACGGCCCAGCCGCGGGCAGGTGATCTTCGACGGACGCAATGTCGGCAAGACGGCCCGGCGTCATATCCCGGGCCTGCGGCGTCGCATCGGAATCATTTTCCAGGATCACCGGCTGTTGTCCGATCGCAGGGTGTTTGACAACGTTGCCCTGCCGCTGGTGATCGCCGGTGCGCCGTATCCGGAAATCCGGCGGCGCGTGCGCGCCGTGCTCGACAAGGTCGGGTTGCAGGACAAGGAGCGCATGTACCCGCCGATGCTCTCAGGTGGTGAACAGCAGCGGGTGGGCATCGCCCGGGCCATCATCGGCAAGCCGCCATTGATCCTGGCCGACGAGCCGACCGGTAATCTCGACCCCGAATTGTCGGCCGATCTGATGGAGTTTTTCCTGCAACTCAATGAGTTGGGCACTACCGTATTGATTGCCAGCCACGATCTGGATCTGATCCGGCGACTGCGTCGGCGTGTCCTTGTATTGCGTGGCGGCCAGTTGGTCGACGATGTTCCCGCCCGCGTGGAGGCCCGGTCGTCATGACCGCGCGCTCACGCAGCGGCAGCGGGGGTGGTAGCCGTTTGCCCGGCGGTATCCGCGCATGGGGCAGGCGTCACGCTTTCAGTCTGCTGTCTTCGCTGGGCACCCTGGTGCGCCAGCCGATCGCGTCGGCCATGACCGTCATGGTGCTGGCAGTGGCCCTGTGCCTGCCTGCCGGCCTCTGGGTCACGCTCGACAACGCCTCGCACATGGGCCAGGACTGGGAGCGGCTCGACACGCTGTCGGTTTTTCTCGATGGCGAGGTGGACGAGAATCAGGCCATGCGCCTGAGTTCCCGCCTCAGCACCTGGGACGAGATTACCGCGGTCGATCCGATCAGCCCCTCGGAAGGGCTGGCCGAATTGTCCGGCCAGATGGGCCTGGGTGATGCGGTCGCCGCGATGGAGGACAACCCCCTGCCTTGGGTGCTGGAGGTGACGCCGATGGATGCGACCCTGTTGCCCGAACTGGCCCAGCGCCTGGGGCGCGAAGAAGGCGTCGAATCGGTCATCGTCGATCTGCAATGGCTGGAACGGCTGGCCGCCATGGTCGAAGTGATCCGCAAGCTGACCTTGCTGCTGGTCGTGCTGTTCGCCGCTGCAGTGGCCTTCGTTGTAGGCAATACCATCCGCATGGATATCCACAATCGGCGTGAGGAAATCGAGGTCATGGCGCTCGTGGGCGCAACGAGCGGCTTCATTCGCCGGCCATTTCTTTACTCCGGGCTTTGGTACGGACTCGCCGGCGGGCTGCTGGCGTGGGTGTTGGTGCGGCTGGGGCTCGCGGTGCTTGCCGGCCCGGTCGCGGCCCTGGGCGGCACTTACGATACCGAGTTCGGGTTGCGCCCGTTGTCGGGCGAACTGAGTCTGGCGCTGGTCCTTGGCAGCGGCGCGCTGGGGATCATCGGCTCCTGGTTGGCCGTGGATCGTCATCTGCGCCGGATCAATCTCTAGATCCTGCATTCAAATCTCAATCAGATGTTGACTTGCGGCAATTCATCGGTCAGAATTGCGGGCTTCGTCTGGAAACATCGGGAAGAGCCCGGAATCGGTCATCGATTGAACCCGGAATTAGCCGGAGGGGTACTCAAGCGGTCAACGAGGGCAGACTGTAAATCTGCTGGCTTAGCCTTCGCAGGTTCGAATCCTGCCCCCTCCACCAGATTCCCGCGCCAGCCTTGTGGCAGGCGCACCAGTTACGAGGCGGGTGTAGTTCAACGGTAGAACCTCAGCCTTCCAAGCTGATGATGTCGGTTCGATTCCGATCACCCGCTCCAAAAAATCGCGCCCACGTAGCTCAGGCGGTAGAGCACTCCCT
>SKXY01000289.1 GCA_007128175.1 Wenzhouxiangella sp.
CAGCTGCGCCGCGACCAGACGGGCGACCGCGGCCTTGTCGGCGGTGCCGCTGCCGGTGACGGTCAGCTTGACCTCCGAGGGGCTGTAGGGGTGGACGGGCACCCCGGCGCGGGCGGCGGCCAGCAGCGCCACGCCCGCGGCCTGGCCGGTCGCCATCGCGGTGCGCACGTTGACGCTGAACAGGACCCGCTCGACGGCGACCGCGGTCGGACGGTGCTCCTCGATGGCGGCGACCAGCGCGTCGTGCACCACCAGCAGCCGCTGCTCGTGCGGCAGACCCGGGTCGGTCGTCACGCAGCCGGTGGCGATCAGGTGCGGTCGCGCCGACGGTCCGGACACCACGCCGATGCCACAGCGCGTGAGCCCCGGGTCGACCCCGAGGACCAGCGGTGCGCGATCGGACGGGTGGTCGGGCACACGGACTCCTGCGGTGGCGGCGGTGGACGGGTCGACCCATCCCGGCGGCACGGTCCGGACGACCCGCGCCCGAACAGGTGTTCAGGCTAGCGAGGGGGCCGCCCCGGGCGTGGCACCCGGTGCAGGTGGTGGGTCACGCGTCCTCGAGCTCGGCGACGACCTCGTCGGGGATGTCGAAGTTGGCCCACACGTCCTGGACGTCGTCGTTGTCCTCGAGCAGGTCGAGCAACCCGAGGACCTTCCTGGCCTCCTTGGGCTGCTCCAGCGGGACGGTGGAGGCGGGGACCATCGGGGAGCCCGACGAGCGCACCGTCAGGCCGGCGTCCTCGAGCGCGGACCGCAGGTCGCCCACGTCGGACGCGTCGCACCAGGCGGTGATGACCTCGTCGTCCACCTCGACGTCCTCGAGGCCGGCGTCGAGACCGGCGACCATGATGTCCTCCTCCTCCACCCCCTGGGCGTCGAGCAGGACCTGACCGCGCCGGGAGAACAGGAACGCGACCGCGCCCGGCTCGGCGAGGTTGCCGCCGGCCTTGGAGAAGGCGTTGCGGATGTCGCTGGCGGTGCGGTTGCGGTTGTCGGTGAGGCAGTCGACGAGCACGGCGACCCCACCGGCGGCGTAGCCCTCGTACTGGGCGGCCTCGTAGGACGCGGCGCCGTCGAGCTCGCCACCGCCGCGCTTGCAGGCCTTCTCGATGGTGTCCTTGGGGACCTCGGCGTCCTTGGCCTTCTGCACCGCGAGCGCCAGCGACGGGCTGGTGTCCGGATCAGCGGTGTTGGCCTCGCGGGCCGCCACCTCGATCTGGCGGATCAGCTTGGCCCACTGCTTGCCGCGACGTGCGTCCTTCGCGGCCTTCTTGTGCTTGATCGTGGACCATTTGCTGTGCCCGGACATCGCGGACCTCCGTGTGCTCGGCCGTGTGCTCGGCGCACCGGGTCGTGAGCGGGCAGCGTAACCAACCCGGGCCCGCGGCCGTCCAGGTCCGGGCCGTCGGCGGCCCGTGCGCGACCGGCGACGCGCGGACGGTCGGTCAGCCGAGCCACCACGCCCACAGCGGCAGGGTGACCATCGCCACCACCACACCCACCCCCACCAGACGGGAGGCGAGCTGCTCGTCGAGGCCGGCGTCGGCGGCCACCACGGCCGCGGTCACCATCGGCGGCATCGCCGTCTCCAGCACCGAGGTGTCCCACACCACCGTGCCGACCCCGCCGACCGTCACCGCGGCCGCCGCGACCAGCCCGGGCGCCACCACCATCCGCAGCGTCAGCGCCGAGGCGAGCAGGCCGGGTCGCCAGCCGTCACCGGTGAACCGCAGACGCAGCCCCACGGCCAGCATCGCCAACGGCACCACCGTCGCCCCCACCACGTCCGCGATGTCCGCCACGGGTCCGGGCAGGCCGCCGGCCAGGTTGGCCGCCACCGCGACCAGCAGCGCCACGAACGGGGGGAAGCTCAGCACCCGCTGGACGGTGCCCGCCAGCGACGGTGTCGGCCCCTCCCCCATCCGGGCGGCGACGATGGCCGCGTAGGTCGCGATCGCGAGGAACATCCCGAGCTGGTCGTACACCACCGCGGCCGGGAGGTGGTCGGCCCCCAGCAGCGCTTCGACGGCGGGGAAGCCCAGGAAGCTCGAGTTCGACAGCGGCACGACCACCAGCAGGGTCGCGGTGGTGCGCCGATCGAGGCGGGCCACCCGGGCGAGGATCCACACGGCGCCCGCCAGCACGACCAGGCTCCCCCACGCGGCCGCGACGGGCACCAGCAGGGAGGCGTCGAGCTCCAGCTCCGCGACGACCGCGAGGACCAGCGCGGGCAGCGACACCCGGATGACCACCGCGTCCAGCACGGGGCCGGCGCCGTCCGGCAGCCCGCGGAGCTGGCCCAACCCGACGCCGACGAGCAGGAGCGCGAGGACCGTCAGCACGCGCGGACGGTACCCAGCGACGCGGCGACGCCGGGCGCCGTCGCGCTGACGAGCGGGGCGTCGGTCCTCCGGCCGCCGCCAGCAGCGTCAACCGTCCTCGGCGCCATCGCGGACCGCCGCGGCGTAGTCGGCCCACATGCTGGCCGGGACGCTGCCACCGGTGACCGACTCGTAGAACGTGCCGGCCAGCGTGAGGTCCTCCATCGGCTGGGGCTGCTCGTAGCCGACCCACGACGACGTGGTCAGGTCGAGGTTGGAGCCCACGAACCAGGCGTCGATGGTGCGGTTGGTGGTCCCGGTCTTGCCGAACACCGAGCCACCCACCCGGTCGCCGACCACCGACGCGGTCCCCTCGGACCCCACCGGCTCCTGGAGCAGCTCGCGCATCTGCTCGGCCGTCTCGGCGTCGACGACCCGCTCGCAGCGCGGCTCGTGCTCGTAGAGCACCTCGCCGTCGCGGTCGAGGACCCGCTCGATCACGTACGGGTCGCAGCGCACCCCGTCGTTGGCCCAGGTTCCGTACCCGACGGTCATCCCGAGCGGGAAGATCTCCGCCGACCCGAGGCCGATGGAGCACGAGACCGGGCCGAAGGCGTCGAGGTTGCCGTCCTCCAGCCCGTGCTCCTGGGCGACGTCGGCCACCCGCTCCACACCGACGTCGCGGACCAGCTTGACGAAGTAGGTGTTGACCGAGCGGCGCATCGCCTCGTCGAGGTCGATGACGCCGCCGTCGGTGTCCCCGAAGTTGGTGGGTGCGTAGGGGTCGTCCTCGGTGCCGCAGCCCTCGATCTCCTCGCCGGACGGTGTGTCGTACACCAGCGGCTCGTCGAGCTCCTCGAGGAGCTCGAGCAGCTCGTCGTCGTCCTCCAGCGCGTCGTCGGCCTCCGGCGCGTCGTCG
>SKXY01000210.1 GCA_007128175.1 Wenzhouxiangella sp.
AGTGCGGGTTCGATTCCCGCCCCCGGCACCATCCCTTGATTGTCGTGCGGCGTTTCAGGCTGACAGATCAGCTTGATCATTCCAGAAAGCAAGAAGGCGGCTACCGTTCAACGGCAGCCGCCTTCTGATTTAATCCCGGCTTTAACGCCCGTTATTCAGTCAAAGATCGCGAGCCACCCGGAATCCCACACGCATGTCGGCACCATCCGGGGCACTGGCAATACGGAAGGCAGAGCGGGACATTGCCGGTGTGCTTGACCATGCTCCGCCGCGAACCACGCGCCGGTCACATCCCGGGTTGACCCATGCGGATCCGTCACCGGGCGCCCGCACGTAGCTGTCGTGCCAGCAATCCTCGACCCATTCCATGACATTGCCGCCCATGTCGTAGAGACCGAACGGATTGGCTTCTAGGCTTCCGGCTGGGGCCGGCCCCCAGAAGCCGGAATTGTAGCGCCTGAAGGCGACGTTCCAGCGTGCTCCGGTAGGCGACTGGTCCCGATCACCTGTGACGTTCTCCACCGGGCTGTCCGGCGTACCGCTTCCCCACCAGTACGGTGACTGAGTACCGGCTCGCAGCGCATATTCGAACTCGGCTTCCGACGGCAGTCGATAAGTGCGTCCGGTTTGTTCAGACAGCCATTCAGTATAGGCCGCGGCATCGTTCCAGGAGACATGCAGCACCGGCAAGTCGTCCGAGGCCTCCTCGCCGGCGTAATCATGGCGCCAATTGATACCACTCTGGCGATCCATGCGGCCACTGTTGAGATCATAGACGCGCGATGCGCCGGCCTCTTCGGCTTCAGTGCGATAACCGGTGTCATCGACAAACAGCCTGAAGTCCCCAACCGTGATCTCGGTCCGTGCCAGGGCGAAACCACGATCGAAAGTCACCCTATGGCGCGGACCTTCGTTGCTCATGCGATCAGCCTCATCCTCGGGCGACCCCATCATGAAGGTTCCGGCCGGAATGACGACCATTTCCGGACCGGAGACATCCAGCCCTTCGAGCGTTTCGGTAAACACCTGACCTGGCTCGAAGCTGCCGTAAAGTCGGGCGTCCTCGAGTGAACTCCGCAGGCGGTCCACGCGCTCCCGGTCGTGCCCCAGCGCCACCAGTTGCGTGATGTCTTCTTCGGCATCATCGTAACGTCCCTCGTCGATGGCAGCCAGCGCTGCCTCGTCGAGATCAGCGATCTGCTGCTCACGCATCGCCACCATGTCAGCCTGGGCCTGCTCGATGGCGTCCGGGTCTTCATGGACCTCGCCTGCCTGGGCCAGGATTTCCTCGGCGCCTTCAAAATCCATCTCGGCTGCCAGTTCCAGGACCTGCTCGATCAGCGCCCCATGAACATCTGCCAGCCCGTCAAGAGCGGTCGGGTTATCGCCGTCGGCCTCAAGGACTTGCTGGTAGTACTCCGCGGCATTGTCACCCGGAGGGGTAACCAGCCTGCCCTCTTCAAAAGCGGTTTCCGCCTGGGCCAGCAGTTCGTTGATCGAACCGATTCGTTCCATCTCTGCGCGAATGGCACCGATCACCGGTCGATCGGGATCGATTTCGGCGATCACGTCGGCCAGTCGACTGGCCAGCTGCAAATCGCCATCGGAAAGGGCCGCCCCGGCATCGTCCTCGACCTCGTCAATGAGGTCACTGAGCGCATTCTGGACATCCGGATCATCTGGCGTGAATGCCCTGGAAGTCAGCAGGCTCTGCAAACGCGCGTCCTGATCCGGGTTCGGCAGGCTCACATCGGGAGGCGGCTCGGCAGGCTGAGCCGGGATATCGGCGACCGGCGCGTCCATCGACCATTCACCTCCGCCTTCACCCACGACATCGCCGAGACGACGAACCCGCCGGCGGGCATCGCGCTCTTCTTCCGTTTCCTCCTGGGTTTCAGGTTGCTCCGCTTCATCCTGTGCCTGCACCGACCCAGCGGCAAGCAACAGAACGGCGCCAAAAATAATCGCCAGATACCTCATCAAGACCTCGATTTATGCTGGATAATGTGCTGGATTGCACGGTCAGTCATGGAACTGTTGGTTCCGAGACACCGCGCTCCCTTTTTACAGACCTGAAAAATAGCTTATTCGGGCGCTGTTCACAACACCACTTGTTCAAACCACCCGATCAAATGGATACCACGAACCTCAGGCAACCCGCCTGCAAGACAACCGTTCACCGGGCCGAGACCGCCGTTGCCGAAGCCAGCGCCGTCAACGAACCCGCTGAACTCGAAGCAGTCAGTGAGAGCTGGCTGGGGGCCGACATTGTCGGCCTCGACACCGAGTTCGTTCGAGAAAAGACCTTTCGCGCACGACCTGGCTTGATCCAGATCAGCGATGGCGCAACAGTCTGGCTGGCCGACTCTGTCGCCCTGCCCGAAATGCCGCAGCTGGGCCATCTTCTCGCCAATCGCGGCATCACCAAGGTACTGCACAGCGTCGGTGAGGACCTGGAGGTACTCGAACAGGTCGGAGGAAGTCTGCCCGAACCGCTGTTCGATACCCAGATTGCAGCCGCCATGCTCGGCCTGCCGTTGCAGTGTCGTTACGAACACCTGGTCGAGGAACTCTTCGGCGCACACCTTCCCGGCGGGAAGGCGCGCAATGATTGGTGTCGCAGGCCGCTTGACCCGGCACTGCTAGAGTATGCCGCCCAGGACGTCATCTGGCTGCCGCGCCTGTGTCGGCACCTGACCGAACATCTCGAGCAGCGGGGCCGGCTGAGCTGGCTGAAAGAGGACTGCGCACGCCTGGTCGATACCGCGCGCCGGAAGGTGGGCCCGCCCCCGCTCAGTCGAATCAAGGGTGCCGGCCGCCAATCCGACGAGATTATCGCCATCCTCTCCCCACTCGCCGACTGGCGTGAAGAACAGGCGACCGAGCGCGACCTGCCACGTCGTTTCGTGCTGTCTGACGAGGCCCTCATCAATCTGGCCGAAACGGCTTTGAGCAAGGGGTCCGCCTCGGCAATCTCGGTGCTCAAGCCCGGAATGCGGCGACGGCATGGGGATCGCCTGATCGAGCTCATGGAAACGGCGGATCGCGACGCTTTCCAGCGACCGGCATGGCTCAACCCGCTCGACAATGATCAGCGCGAGCAGGTGCGTAACGCCCAATCTGTGGTTCGCACATTGGCCGAGGAGTTGCAGATCGACCCGGCGCTGATCGCCAGCAAAAAGGAACTGACCCGAATCGTTCGCGGCGAGCGCCCCGAGTGGCTCGAGGGTTGGCGCGGCGACTTGCTGACCGAGCGATTGCAGGCGGCATCTGTTAACATTTGCGCTGCCTGAAAACCCCTACGCCCCGGTAGCTCAGCAGGATAGAGCAGCCGCCTCCTAAGCGGCAGGTCGCAGGTTCGAATCCTGCCCGGGGCGCCAGGTTCCGGTTTACGGTAAATGGTGCCGCGGTCTTCGATTTTCGTGCGGTCCTGCCGGCCAACCAGCCAACCAGCTAACCGCCCAACTAACGAATCAACGAACAAACGAAACAAACCCTTCCAGCCACGTCGCCACCTGTTCGCGCAGCTTGTCGTCGGCGCCTTCGTCGTCGAACTGGTCGGAGGCTTTCGACACGCGCAGGTAACCGGGATAGAGTTCGCAACCAAGCTGCCTGAGATTGATCAGGGCACCGGCCTGGGCGAAAGCCGTACCCCAGGCACCGGGCGTGGCACCGGCGATGGCAGTCTTGCGACCGCCGAAGGTCGGTTTCATTTCCTCGCCCGGGCGCGTGAGCCAGTCGAGCGCGTTCTTCAGCACGCCTGGAATGCCAGCGTTGTACTCGGGTGTGACCAGGATCAAGCCATCGGCCGCCTTGATCCGGCCGCGCAGTTCCTCCACGGCCGCCGGAATCCCCTCGCTTTCTTCCAGGTCGCCGTCGTAGAGCGGGATACCGTGCAATGTCAGCACTTCAAGCGCCACGCCCTCAGGCGCCGCCTGGCTCATCAAGTCGGCCAGTCGTGTATTGAATGAGTTCTTCCGCAAGCTTCCGGAAACGGTAATCAGTTTCATGATGCATGTGCTCCTTGTTGTGCGCGTCGGTCCTTGATCTGCTGTACGCGATTCTCGACCAGCGAGTAAACCGCCGGCACCACGACCAGCGTCAGCAGGGTCGAACTGATCATCCCCCCGATCACCGCAATCGCCAGCGGCCCGTTGGTGTCGGCGCCGGCACCCAGGCCAAGCGCCGGGGGTGTCAGGGCCAGGATCACCGTAAGCGAGGTCATCAGCACCGGTCTCAGCCTGATTGGACAGGCATTCCTCAGCGCCTCGTCGATCTCTTCGCCGGCCGCCCGGAACTGGTTGGTCAGATCGACCAGCAGGATCGAGTTCTTGGCCACCAGCCCGACCAGCAATACCATGCCGATCATCGAGTAGATATTGAGTGAATTGCCGGTCAGCCACAACAGCATGACGCCGCCGATCACGGCAAGCGGCTGCGCGACCATGACGATCAACGGCTGGATAAAGGAGTTGAACTGGCTGGCCAGCACGATGAAGACCAGGACCACCGCCAGGAAAAAGGCGAACAGCACGTACTGGATGGTCTGCTGGAATTCACGGGCCTCGGCCTTGTAGGCCACGCTGTAGCCGAGCGGCAGGACTTCCGCGGCCACCTCGTCGATCGCTTCGATTGCCCGGCCCAGCGGGATGTCCGGGTTGCCGTAGAAGTCGGCGGCATAGTTGAGGTCAAAGCGCGAGATCACGGCCGGAGCAAGGCGCTCCACGCCCTCGGCCACCGCATCGAAGCGGACCAGGTCGCCTTCCGCGCCGCGCAGGAATATGCGGTTGAGATCGGCGGGGCTGGTGATCTGGCCATCGGCCGCCTTGACGCGAATGTCGTAGCGTTCACCGTCACCCGGTTCGTCGTTGTAGCGTGCGATATCGAAGCCGCCGACCAGCATGTTGACGGCAAAGGCCACATCCGCCGATCGCATGCCGAGGTCGGCGGCACGGAGCCGGTCGACGTTCACATCAATCTGAGGCAGGTCGAGCTGCAAGTCCAGGTCGAGACTCCCCATGCCTTCGACATCTTCCAATCGGTCACGCATTTCCCGGGCCAGATCGGCGACCTGATCGAGATCCGGCCCGGTCACGGCGAATTGCAGCGGATCACCTCGCTGCCCCCCGACAATGGACGGTGGCGCGGCGAAGGCGATCACGCCGGGGATACCGGCCAGCTCGCGACGCAACTCGTCGAGGAAGTCCTGCTGGCGAATATCGCGCTTGTCGCGCTCGACCATGCGCGCAAAGGCAATGCCGCGGTTGACCTCCCCGGCCGCGCCCAGGCCGATGGCCGTAAAGTAGCTTCTGACCTCTTCACGTGCACCCAGCACGCTTTCGATCTGGCCCATGTAGCGGTCGGTGGCTTCGATGCCCGTGCCCAGCGGTGCGCGAAAAAAGACCACGAAGCGGCCTTCGTCTTCCTCGGGAACGAACTCCGCATCGATGGTGGCAAAGAAGAAGCCCGAACTGAGCACGACCAGCAGGGCCAGGCCAATCACGCCCCAGCGATGTCCCAGGCTCCACTCCAGGATGTCGCGGTAGTAGCGGTTCATTCCGGCAAAGAAGCGGTCCAGTGCCCGGTAGGTTCGCCCCCTATCCTCTCCACGGCGTCGCACACGGAGAAAGCGGGCACTGAGCACCGGGGTGAGTGTCAGGGCCACCAGGGAGGATGCCAGTACGCCCACGGTTACGGTAACGGCAAAGGATTCGAAGAAACGTCCGATGATGCCGCCGAGGAAAATGACCGAGGCGAAAATCGACACCAGGGTCAGAGTGGTGGCGATGATGGCGAAAAACACCTGGTTGGAGCCGGAGATGGCGGCCCTCTCCGGATCGGGATCGACATCCTGACGATGACGGTAGATGTTTTCCAGCACCACGATGGCATCGTCGACCACCACACCGATCAACAGCAGCAAGGCCAGCAGCGTCATCGTGTTGAAGGTATAGCCCATCAGGTAGATCGCCGCGACTGCCGCCAGCAGCGACACCGGGATGGCCAGGGCAATGATGATGGTCGCACGCCAGGATCTGAGAAAGATCAGCACGACGAGTGCCGCCAACAGAGCCCCTTCGACCAGGTGCTCCTGCAGGGCGCGAACGATCTCGCGAATCATTTCCGAGTCGTCGGAGGCGATCTGGATGGTCATGCCGGGCGGCAGCTGCGGAATGATCTCCTGCTCGAGACGTTCCTGCACGGCATCGACAATGGCCACCGTGTTGGTGCCGGCAATCTTGACGATCCCCAGCCCCACTGAAGGTTCGCCGTTGAACCTCGCCACCGAACGGAAGTCGGCCAGTCCGTCGACCACCTCGGCAAAGTCGGCCAGTCGTACCGGGGCGCCGTCGGCATAGCGCACGATCATCTGCTCGAGTTCATCGACGCTGTGAAACTCCATATCGAGCTTGACCAGCGACTCGGTCTGACCGGAGACGAGAAAGCCGCCGGGGAACTGTACGTGCTCGCTGGCAAAGGCGTCACGAATATCCTGGGCGGTCACGCCGTAGCTGGCCATTCGATCAAGGTCCACCTCGACCCGGATGGTGCGCTCGCGACGTCCACCAATGCGCACTTCACCGACACCATCAATCGTTTCCAGGCGCTTGCGAATGACGTTATTGGCGTACTGGTTGAGCTGCTGCAGTGTGCGATCGCCTTGAAGCGAGATCCACATGATCGGACTGGCGTCGACCTCGACCTTCGCCACTACCGGTGGCTCGGCATCCTGCGGCAACTGCCTCACGATCTGGTTGACCTTGGCCTGTACCTCGTTGAAGGCTACGTCGATGTCCTTGGCGAGATTGAACGTGATCAGCACGTTGGAAACACCGGGAGAAGAGGTCGACTGCAGGAAATCGATCCCCGGCACACTGTTGACGGCCCCCTCGACAATGGAGCTGATGCTGGCTTCGACCACTTCCGGGCTGGCCCCGGGCAGAACGGTCGTGACCGACACCAGTGGAAACTCGATTTGCGGGAATCGGTCCACGCCAATGTTGTTGAAGCCGATCAGACCAAACAGCACCAGCACCGCGGATACCATGTAGGCCAGCACATGCCGGCGGATGGATAACTCCGGCAGCGTCATGAGCCGACTCCGTCATCCCGGATTTCGATTCCTGCCTCGTGACTCATGAACCCCGCACCGTCAACTACCACGGATTCCCAGCCTTCCAGGCCATCGACAATCTCGACCCAGTCCGCGTCTCGCAGCCCCGTCTGCACGACCCGCTCGAATGCCCGATCGCCATCGACCACGTAGACGACCGTGCCCGCCGGCCGGCGCACCAGGCTGGCCGGCGGGACCACCACGGCCTCTCGTCGATCCACGATGACATGGCCGGTGACCGAGCCGCCGGGACGCCAGTTGCCCGGATTGTCCAGTTCGACGATCAATTCAATTGCGCGTGATCGCTCGCCGATCATCGGGCGCACTTCACTGACCTCGGCGTCAACCACCTCATCGGGCCGTGACGGAACGGACAGGCGCACGGTCTGCCCGACTTCAATCCGATTCTGCAGATGCTCGGGCAGCGGCAGAATCGCCCGCAAGGCCTCGGGAGCAACCAGCTCAAAAGCCACCTGCCCTGCGGAGACGAAATCACCGGCACTGACTTGCCTGCGCTGCACCCGACCGGCGACCGGGCTGGTAATTCGTGTTCGCTCAAGGTTGTACTCGGCATCGTCAAGACGCGAACGCGCCTCATCGAGCTGTGCCTCGAATCCCTCGACCGCGGTTTGGGCTTCATCGAGCTGGTCCTGGGCCACCGACTGGCGATCGGCGAGACTGACCAGCCGCCGGACCCGCCGTCTTTCATTTTCGAGCATTGACTCAAGCCGTCGAACCTCGGCACTGGCTGCACTTACCGCAATTCGTTGCGGCTGTCCTTCAAGTTCGGCGAGCAAATCTCCCGGTTCGACGGCGTCACCGGCGTCACGATGGATCATGGAGACTCGACCGGAAGTTTCGGCAGCAACCGAGGGTGCCGCATTCGCCTCCAGCCGACCCACCGAAACTTCGCGGCGCTCCACCTCGCGGGTCTCGGCTTCGGTCACCGTTACGGCCGTTCGCCGCTCGCCGGGGCCATCATCATCATCACGTCCGCAGCCAGTTACGGTCAGCAACAACGCCAGACTGAGCAACACACCGTTTCGCTTGTTCATTCCTTTTCGCCTTTCGCCTCACCAGCAATATTCAGACCCCGGCACACCAGATCGGTGACCGCAGCGGCAAACCCATCTGGATCGCCCCCGACATCCAGCCCCTGGATGTCCATCAGCACCTCCCGGATCTGAAATGCAAAAGCATTGACCGAGAGCATCGTCAATGCGGCCATTTCCGGATCCACGTCTTTACGAATGCCGCCACGCATACGTGCGGCCGCCAGGAATTCCACCAATCGACGGAAATTGCCCGCCACTACTTCCCGGACCTGTCCCGCCGTCTCTCCCGGCCCCTCCCCTCGCAACTCACGAAGAACCAGCGAAGCGACCTTGTCGTTACGCAACAGGTGCCGAAGATGCGCAAGCTGGAAATCGGAAAGGCTTTCGTGCACGTCACGTTCTACATCCAGCACCTGCTCGAGAGTCCGTGCAAACTCGGTTGCAGCACCCTCGATGACCGCCAGGTAAAGCGCCTCTTTGGATTCGAAATGATGAAAGATCGTCGACTTGCCGACCTCGGCCCTTGCAGCAATCGCGGCGATCGATGCGCCGGCATAGCCGTGTTGCGAAAACTCTTCGGCAGCGGCAGCAAGCAAGCGCTGCCGCCCGGTGGTCGCATCTCCTCCCCGGACAGCCTTTTCCGAGTCTGCTTTCATCGCTGGAATCACCTCACGCCTGAGAAACTGACCGACCGATCGGTCAGCCCCTAGGTTAGCAAAGATTCGGCAGCGTACGGTGAACAAGCATGTTCGCGGTACAATTCGCGCTCTTCAATCAGACAACGAAGGGAGTCAGAAAATGGGCATGCTGGACGGCAAGAAAGCCCTCATCGTCGGTGTCGCAAGCCCGCGCTCGATCGCCTGGGGCATCGCCGAAGCCATGAGCCGCGAAGGTGCGGAGCTGGCGTTCACCTACCAGAACGACAAACTGAAATCACGGGTCGAGAAGATCGCCAACCAGACCGGATCGAACCTGATCATGCCGCTGGATGTTGGCGTGGATGAACAAATTGATGCGGTCTTCGAACGGCTCGGGAACGAGTGGGGTGAACTCGATACGATTGTCCACGCGGTCGGCTTCGCTCCACGCGAGCAGCTTGAAGGTGAGTTCGCCGATGTCATCGACCGAGAAGGCTTTCGAATCGCACATGACATTTCCAGCTACAGCTTTGCCGCGCTCGCGCGGGCCGGTCGGCCACTGATGAAGGACCGCAAGGCGTCGCTGCTCACGCTGAGCTATCTCGGCGCGGTACGCGCCATGCCCAGCTATAACGTCATGGGACTAGCCAAGGCCTCGCTGGAAGCCTCGGTACGCTACCTGGCACACGGTCTGGGCCCCGACGGTATCCGCGTCAACGGCATTTCGGCCGGGCCGATCAAGACACTCGCTGCCTCAGGCGTGTCACAGCTTCGTGCCATGCTCGATCACGTCAAGGATACTTCGCCGTTGAGGCGCAACGTGACGATCGAGGATGTCGGCAACGCCGCCGCCTTCCTGTGCTCGGACTACGCCGCCGGCATTACCGGAGAAATTACCTACGTCGATGCCGGCTACAACATCGTCGGTATGGCGGGGTTGGAATGAGACAGGAAAGGTGAATGGGTGAATGGGTGAATGGGTGAATGGGTGAATGGGTAAAGCTTTCCGCTTCAACCGGTTTCCCCGTTGACCCGTTGACCCGTCAACCCGTCCCTCGTTCCCCCTTCACCCAGACATGAAAAAGCCGGGCAACGCCCGGCTTTTTCATGTTCAGCGTCGCGTAAACCCGGACTACAGCCGATCTTCAACCACCCGAATGCGGGTATCCTCGCGCAACCACTCGATCAGCCCCGCTATTTCGTGGTTCATGCGGGAGAACTGAATCTGCTGGCGTGCCATCTGGCGCTCGGGATCCGATGCGGTCGCCGGATCACCCGAACGAACGGCATCCAGTCGAACCACGGCGTAGCTGTCAGCGCGCGGCAACACGTGCACCTGGGGGGTGTCACCCGGATCGGCCAGGCGGAACAACTGCTGGATGAAGTCCGGCCCGTGCTGGAAATCATTGCGACCGACCGACTCCAGCTCTTCAACTGCCAGATCCTCGGCCTCTGCGGCGGCAGCAAGTTCGCTGCCGTCACCGCCGGCGGCATCGGCTATGGCACGAGCCATCTCCCTGGCCATTTCGGCAGCACGTTCCTGCAGAATGCGGGTGCGGATTTCCTCCTCCACCTCGGCCAGGGGCCGCGGCTCGGCCGGAAAATGCTCGTGGACCTTGACCGCAATCATGTGATTACGTCCCAGCTCAATCGGATCGGAAACCGCCCCATCGAGTAACACCAGGTCCGAGAAGGCAGCGTCGACGACCTGAGAATCGGACGCCACACCTTCGCCACCGGCCCGGGTGAACGGCTCGGTATAACGAATCTCCAGATCCAGATCCTCGGCGAGGGGGTCAAGACTGCTGTCGTCGGCAAAAACGATGTCGACCATTCGCTCGGACAGTTCGATGTAGAGATCCTCGCGCTGACGCTCAATGTACTCGTCCAGGATTTCCTCTCGCGCCTCTTCGAAGCTCATGCCTTGCGGCGGGCGAATTTCATCAAGACGGATAACGTGCCACCCGAAGCGGGTCTCGACCGGCTCCGACAGGTCACCAGCTTCATCAAGACCGTACAGAGCGTCTTCGAAAGCATCAACCATGTCATCGGGCTCGATCCAACCCAGATCACCACCCGCATCGCGAGAAACGAAGTCATCGGAGTACTCCGCCGCCAGTTCGGCAAAATCCTCACCTTCTTCAAGGCGCCCACGCAACTCAGCGGCCAACTGCTGCGCGGCCAGGTCGTCACGCTCGTCCGTGGTTTCGATCAGGATATGCGAAGCACGCCTGGCTTCAGGCGTCAGGTAACGTTGGCGAGCCGCTTCGTAACGCCGACGAAGCTCAGCTTCATCCAGGGTTGCATCGGTCAGGAGATCATCCGCGCGCAATTCGACATAAGCCAGTGCGACCTGCTCCTCGGTCGTGAAGGCTTCCAGATTATCCTGGTAATAGGCTTCGACATCGGCATCGCTGATTTCGATGGCATCGTGGAAGCGATCGGCAGGAATATCCACCAGGGCAACCCGTCGCGTCTGATTCTGAAGGCTGATGTGTCGGTCGATTTCGGTTTCGGTCACGACAACCGAATCGGCGAGCGCACCGGGCACCATACGCGAGAGCACATCTTCACGCAGGTCACGCTCGAACGAACGTGGGGTCTGACCCGCAGCACTCAGGGCCATGCGATAGGCTTCCGGGCTGAAACGGCCGTCGACCTGGAATTGCGGCACCTCGCGCAGAATGTCGGCAATGGCCCGATCGGAGACCACCAGCCCGAGCTTCTCGGTGTGCTGTCTGAGCAAAAGCTCATCGATCATGCTTTCCAGGAACTCACGCCGATAGGTGGGTTGGTTGGTGGCGATATCGTCGTAATCATCACCCAGTCGTTGGCGAAGATCGGCCCGGTGACGGGCAAACTCCGTCTGGAATTCGCTGGTAGAGATTTCATCATCACCAACCACCGCAACCGCATCCTGCGGCACGGCGCGCATGTAGCTTTCCATGCCGAAGAAAAGGAAGGGAACGGCGAGAAGGCCGAGAACGAAGATGGCAACGATGCCGGTTACACGATCACGAATGGCCTGAAGCATTTGGAGGCTGACTCCGGTCTGGTTTTAGACTGTCAGAAATGCGCAGGGCGCCGCATGGGCGCCCTGCAAGTTAGTGGCGGAGTGGACGGGACTCGAACCCGCGACCCCCGGCGTGACAGGCCGGTATTCTAACCAACTGAACTACCACTCCTAATCCTGGTGGGTGCTGGAGGGCTC
>SKXY01000066.1 GCA_007128175.1 Wenzhouxiangella sp.
AATCCGCCCTACCCCTTCCCGAGTCAAGCCCGATTTTTAGCCAGATTAGTATTTCAAATACTCCAATTCCAGCGAAGTCATTTTCATGGCAACAACCTCGCCTGCAAAAGCACCTTCCTCCACGCCGCTTGCGCACGCCAGCGCAGACGTCCTTTTGCCCAGATGCTTAACAGCAGACCTGTAGCGATAAGAACGAGCGCATAAGCCGTCGAGTTGAGCCACCATTCAAACGGCAGCACCAGGATGCCAATCAGCGTAATCCAGTAGGCCCAGAGCCGCATCCATACCGCCCCCTTGGCGCTGTTTCGGGCTGCATCAGCTTCAGGTAGCGTGGGGGGCGTGCTCGCACTGGTTGCGGCGAACGGGCTTGGACCGCGGGTATGGGAGATCTCGACGTCTTCCGGCAGGACATAGGGTGCGTAGTCCTGGGTGCCGTGCAGCAGGCGTTGGGGAACGCTGACGTGGATCGGGATCTTGCTTGGTGGTGGTGTGAGTCTTGGAATTTCCAGGCGTTGGTGCAGTGCGTTTGACATCTCCGGGAGTTGCTTCAGCCAGCGTGCCCAGCCATGTGCTTCTCCGGTGTAGGTCTGCTCCAGCAAGCGCGGGCGGTAGCGAAACATCATGGCGGGTCCGGAGCGCGGTTCGTAGTGGCGGCCCTGGGCGTCGGCTTTTTGCTGGATGGTGATTCGGGTGGGGCTTTGTACGGCGAAGTGTTGGCCGTTGTCGTCGTCGAAGACGGCCATTGCCGGTTTGTCGGCCGTGTCGGCGGTTACCGGTGTGACGGTGTCGCCTTTGAGCCAGATGCGGTCCCGGCCCAGGGCATCGGACTCGCCGAGCATCCAGTCCAGGGTGACGAAGGCGAGACCGTCCTTGGGGTAGCTGCCACCCACATTGGAATGTGCGCCGGCGAACCAGACCTGTTTGACGTCCTGGCAGAGCCTGTCGCGCTCGCCACGTGGCTTGTGGGTGGACCATACGTTGGGATGAAACGTGCGGCGATCGTCATCGATGGACAAGGCCTGCCGGGCCGTGTGCACCCAGCGGCTGAGTTCGCGGTCGTGAAAGCCGTAGCCACGGCGGTTGGCGAGCAGGCGCGGCGGCACTTCGAGCAAGACCTTCAGCTCGTCGACGGGTACGCCGACTGCATCCACGGTGTCCCATACGCCAAGGAATCGAACGTAGACCTCGGGATGGAGATCGACGTTGTCACGCAAGGCCTGCACCTTTTTGTCGCCCAGCGAACGATAGGCCGGCAGGATGTGCTTGCGGATGAAGCGTTCCGGGTTGTCCTCGGCGAAGTAGGCCTTCTGCGTCCACAAACCGCAGCGCGCGATGATTCCGCCAAGGACGCGTACGGTGAAGGCGCCGCGGCTGAAGCCGAGCAGGTAGATGCGGTCACCCGGGCGGTAATGGCGGGCGAGAAAGCCGTAGAGGCCGGTGACGTTGCGGGTCAGGCCAAGGCCGAAGGCGCCACCGAGCATCTTGGCGAGGCGGAAGTCGTCGGTACCGACCCCGTCGTCGTAGCGCACTAACTGCTCCACCGGCGCGTGGTGGCGATCGATGGTTTTGTACAGGCGCCAGACGTTGGTGTCGCGCGTGAGGCCGCCGCGGTTGCCGGTGCCATCAGACAGGACGATGAGGTTTCGTCCAGAGATCCTGGGCTGTGCCAACGCCTGCATGTCATGCGGATCGTGCTTGGTCACGATCATTCTCCCTCTCAATACTCTACCTATCCGGCCTGCCCCTTCCCAAGTTGAGCCGGATTTCGGTCAGGTTAGCATTTCAGGCGTTCACGTTCCAGCGGGGGGGGTGGTGTGACTGGTGGTCGCCGGCTCGCCTGGCCTGGAGGCCTTAATCGAAGTTCGAATTGAGGATGTGGATTGGCATGGCGAAGCCATTCACGACGATCGGGTGGTGGAATCACTCCTTCAGCTTGACGGTTGAGTGCTGGAGAGCCTATTTACGAGGCGCTGTGGCTTTCGGCCTGGCACGGCCATATTTTCATTTTACCTTTGGCTGAGAATCAGCCTGGGCCGGGGCGGTCGAAATGTGGCTCTGGTGCTTTAAAAAACCCTGGCGGGAATCGGTCACTGCCGAACCCGCCAGGGTCAGTTCGCTTGCTGAAAGCAAAACGCCGAAACCAGTCGGCGTCGCCTCATTAGCTATCAGTCCCAGTCGCGCTTAAACTCGGGTGCGTTTTCCAGTGCATCCTGAGTCAAGTTGACAACCACGACGTATTCGCTCGGCTTTGCATCATGTGTCCGATGCTGATCGCGTTGCGTATACTCCTGAGGGTCTGTACCGGGACGAGCCTCGTACTCGGTACCCGGGGTAGTACGAGCGGGGATGAAATTGCCGTCGTCATCCTCGTAGGAGACCTGAACATTATCCCAACTCAGCGCCACATCCTTGTCGCCAATACCGAGAAAGCCACCGACAGACACAATCACGGCAAGAAGATTGCCATCCGCGTCAACCAGGATGTCTTCAATGTTGCCGATATCTTCTTTATCCATCCGGCTCTTGACACTGCTGCCGATCAGGCTTTGAAGTGACACGCTACCCTCGGGCATCGTATTCACAAACCCGTCGGGAGTCATGTCAAGTTTGTCTCGGGCGGTTTGCCGGTGGGTGTCCATCTGATGATCTCGATGCATGGCCCGCTTATCGTCCTGAGTATGTTGCTGGGACGTGGTCCGGTCATACTCCTTGTCGGATTCATGCTCTTGACCAAGGCTTCCAGAGAAAGCGAAACCGGGCGCGAGAAGTGTACAAAAAGCAAGTGTGCTAACTATTTTCATCATGTTCTCCTAACAATGTTGTGGACAGTTATTAAAAATACATAAACAAAGCGCAAACTCGAAGTTGTTGCTTGGGTATGCACCCCATACGTGCCGTGCAAGGTTATGCATCCAGAAGCAATGGGTCTGTGCGGAAGGTCACAAGTCGTTGAAGGTTCTTGGAAGTAGATCAAGACCCCGACACTTGCCACCGCAAGCACAACGTCGAGAGTGACCGACAGGTTCCTGGTCCGGGCCTCGGGTGGCTACCCGTGCAGGTTTAGAACTCGCCCAGGATGGCAAGAGTAAAGGTCGGGCCGATGCGGCGGTCGCGTTCTTCGATGAAGGCGATCGGGTCGATTCTGCGGCCCTCGTATACGATGCGTTCCCGCCTGCTGCGCGCGCCCAGCAGGTTGCCGACGGTGGTGCGCACGGT
>SKXY01000233.1 GCA_007128175.1 Wenzhouxiangella sp.
GATGCACCATCATGTCGCAGGGCTTGTCGATGGCGCACAGCCACTCGTCCTGGTAAACGATGCGAAACGGTGAGGCAGTTTCAGGGTTGGTCGTCATGACTGACTGTGCCCTTTGGTCGCTTGGTCGCTTGGTCGTTTCGTCGCTTCGAAGTGACCAAACGACCAAGCGACCAAAGGACAACCCTACAGCCTTTGGAACCGCACCACGCGGGTGTAATCGGCCGGGTAGATCCCTTCCTGAAGCATTTTCGGCCGCAGGGTGAAATGCATATGGAGTGCCGCCGGCTGACCGTCCTCGTCCATCGTGAACCAGACGAACTTCTTGCGCTGGGCCGGGTTCTTCCAGTGGGCACGGAAGGTGTCGTGGTGCCAGTGCTCGAGTTCGAGCACCTGGCTGTCGTCCTCCCACAGGCGAATGGACAACACACCATCGTCGTGCCGGACCTCGGCTGTATCGTAGAGTGGATCATGATACCGGCCGACATAGGCCGACAGCGAGTGCGACGGTGACGTCCCCTTCACTCGCCCGGCTTCCTTGTCCAGCCGGGCCTGGCGGGCGTCCTCACGGGTTTCGAGGTAGTCTTCGTGGTGCTGCTCACCCCACTCGGTGATCTCGTGACCGGCAATACGATCGGCTATGTACTTGAAAACGGGCTCGCGCATTACCGTGAAGGTGTTGGTCGACATCACGATGCCCAGGTCCATCTCGGGTAACAACCAGACCTGGGTATTGAAGCCGTCGGTGGCCCCGCCGTGACGCAGCAGGTGATGACCACCATAGCTGCCGATGCCCCAGCCCAGGCCGTAGGCCTCCACTGCATGTTCTTCTTCATCGAAGCCGCTCAAATTGGACGGGCCGTGGATGCGCACCATCACGTCCTCGTCAATCAACCTCTGATCATCAAGCACACCCGGCTCACCCAGGTTGAAGCGTATCCAGCGCACCAGGTCGTGCATCGTGGTGTTGACCGCCGCCGCGGGCCCGGAATAACCCCAGTCGCGTCGTTCGATCGGGACCAGCTCGCCGTCGATTTCCTGGTGCGGCAGCGCGGCGTTGTCGTCGAGATCGTCGATCGAGGTGTTGGTGCGCGTCATGCCCAGGGGTGAAAACAGGCGTTCGGCCAGAAACGACTCCCACGATTGTCCCGAAACCCGCTCGACCACCTCACCGGCCACCGTGTACATGGCGTTGGAATAGACATAGCCCTGGCGGAAGGGTTGTTCGAACTCGTGGTGGCGCAGATGCACCATGAACTCGGCGCGCGACCGGTCGGGCATGAAGGTCAGCCGATTGCCGAATAGCCGGCCCACGCCGACGCGGTGGCTCAGCAGGTCCCGGATGGTGACCTGCCCGGTCACCCAGTCGTCGGACAGGCGGAATTCAGGCACATGGTCGATCACGCGATCGTCCCAGTCCACTAGGCCCTCTTCCACCAGCATGCCCATTGCCGTGGCGGTCATCGCCTTGCTCAGGCTGGCGACCCCGAACTGGGTGTCGGCATCGACTCCGCGCTCGTCTTCCAGACCCAGCTGGCCGAAACCGCGGGCGTAGACAAGCTCGTCGTTGTGGACCACGGCAACGGCCAGACCGGGCACACCCCATCGCTCCCGTTCGTTCTCGATCCACTCATCGAGTCCGTCCAGTGCTTCGGCATGCGCCGTGAGCACGAAGAAGCACAGCAACGTGGCTGTCGTCCATCGGATGATTCTCATCGCATCGACCTGTGTCTGAATCAGCGCATCATGGTAGCTCAAAGTGTGGAGTTGACACCGGGTGGGTGGGGGTGACACCGGGTGGTACCGGGCGCCGCGGGCCGAAAGCGTGCATTCGGCGTGGCTGCCGGATTCGCTACAGGGGGCGTTCTGGTGCCACTGAAATCAGCTATGAAGTGGATGATGGCAGGACGACCTCGAATGGTCGTTATGCAACGGATGGTGCGGTGGGCGCCGTGCTGGCTGCCGTTGCACGTTTCGACCCGCGGCGCCCGGCACCACCCGCTTCGAGAGGGTTGGGGGTTTGAAAGACGGACCAACCACCAAACTTTTCAGGTGAGGGGTGGGGGTGATTTCTGCTCGAGGCGGGGTGCGGAAGCCGGCAGCAAGCCAACCTTTCCCTCAGCCGGCACCAATGCCGCAGACCCCGATACACCACGCCGAACCCCCACACATCATCTCGACGGCACCAGAAAGCCCCCATACTCAGACGAGCCAATATGGCCGATCACCCCGAATCGAGCAGAAATCACCCCTACCCCTCACCTCGCCCCCCAAACTCCTGGGAGGCGGAGAGGAGCTTGTCGACCACCCGGTCGAACACGCGCCGCTCCTCGGGATCGAGCCGATCCAGCAGTCGGCGTTCGTACTCCAGCGCCGCCGGTGCGATGGCGTCGAAGACGTCCACGCCCGAGGCACTCAGATACAAGTGCTTGCTGCGCCGGTCGGCATCACTCTCATCGCGCACGAGCAGGCCGGCCTCGAGCAGCCGCCGGACGGCACGGCTGACGGCAACCTTGTCCATGGCCGCGCGCTCGGCCACCTCGGTCGCCGTCAGATCCGGGTATCGCCCGAGGATGGCGATCACACGCCATTCGGTCACGCCCAGGCCGAAGCGCCCGGAATAGGTTTCGGCGATGCCGCGACTGACCTGATTGGACAGCACGGAGAGCCGATAGGGGAGAAATCTTTCCAGCTCCAGCATGGTCGAACGGGTGTGCCCCGGCTTGAAAATAGTTTCAAATGTAACTAATATCGAGGGCAGTCGCAAGACACGCGAACGCACGAGAGAATTCCATCACAATTCCGGGTAGTTCCGAAGGAGACCAGTCATGACCGAAGCACGCCCCAATCCGCTGGGAGTCCAGCAATTCGATTTCATCGAATACGCCGCGCCCGATGCGCAATTGCTTCACGACCTGTTTCGCAGCCTCGGCTTCACCGCCGTCGCGAAGCACAAGAGCAAGCCGATCACCATGTATCGTCAGGGCGATATCGACTTCCTCGTCAACGAAACCCCTGACTCGTTTGCCAGCGACTTCGCCGCCGAGCACGGACCCGCCTGCACGGGCTTTTCCCTGCGCGTGGCCGACCCGAAGGAAGCCTACGAGAAGACGCGCGCCAATGGCGCGAAAGACGTCGAGCACAAGCGCGACACCCTTGCAGTCGACACGCCCTGCATCTCCGGCATCGGCGGCAGCGTGCTGTACCTGACCCGGTCGAAGGAAGACTACGAAAAGGACTTCGAATTTGATCCCGCCGTCGACCGTAACCCCACCGGCGTCGGCCTGACCTTCATCGATCACCTCACCCACAACGTCTACAACGGCAACATGGGCGAATGGGCCGAGTTCTACGAGAAGCACTTCGGGTTCTTCGAAGTCAAGTACTTCGATATCAAGGGCAAGGCCACCGGCCTGAAGTCCAAGGCCATGACCGCCCCCAATGGCAATATCTCGATCCCGATCAACGAATCGGAAGATCCCAAGAGCCAGATCAACGAATACCTGGACGAATACAAGGGCGAGGGTGTACAGCACATCGCGCTCTATACCGACAGCATCTACGACACCATCGAGAAGCTGCACGCCGCCGGCATTGACTTTCTGGACACGCCTGGCACGTACTATGACGTCATCGATGAACGCATTCCGGGTCACGGCGAGGATCTCGAGCGCATGCGCAAGAACTCGATTCTGATCGATGCCGATCGGAACGATTCCAGCAAGCAGCTCCTGCAGATCTTCACCAAGACCAATATCGGCCCGATCTTTTTCGAGATCATTCAGCGCAAGGGCAACGAAGGCTTCGGCGAAGGCAACTTCACCGCCCTGTTCGAAGCCATCGAGCGTGACCAGGAAAAACGCGGAGTGCTCTGAGAACCGTGAAACGCGGAATGGTAAAACGTCAAACGGGGACCGGTCGTGGTGGCTACATCAACCGGCACTGGCCAATGGCAGGTAGAGCGACTGTAATCTGACCAGACTCGGCCATTGGACGCAAGTGATCGGAACCAGTACGACATATCCCCCGTTTCACGATTTGCGTTTTACGTTTTTTCCGCCCGAATTAATGACGGAGCGAGATAGCGATGAAGAAATGGATCACACACCCCAAGGTGGAAGGCCGCAGCAGCCGGCAGGCGCATGCCAACCTGCCGGAGGGCACCTACGAGCGCGAGATGGGCAAGGAAGGTTTCTTCGGCCCGGCCTCGCACATGTATCACACCCACATGCCGACCGGCTGGTCCGACTTCGAGGGTCCGCTGCAGCCGCGCGCCTTCGACGCCACGAAAATCGACGACACCGCCGATTCACCATGGGCGGCGAAGGAGCTGATGCACAACGCCCATACCCGCATCCGCTTCTGGAAGTCGGACGGGAAGATGGATCACCTGGTGCGTAACGGTGACGGTGACGAACTGCTGTTCATTCATGACGGCAGCGGTGACCTGTTCTGCGACTACGGCCACATGAGCTTCCGCGATGGTGACTACATCGTGCTGCCGCGCGGCACCATGTGGCGCATCGAGTCCGAGGGTCCGGTCGAGGGGCTGCTGATCGAGGCGACCAACTCCAGCTACATGCTGCCCGAAAAGGGCCTGGTCGGACCGCATGCCATTTTTGATCCGGCCATGCTGGACACGCCGGAAATCAACGACGCCTTCCGCGCCCAGCAAGGCGAGGACGAATGGAAGGTCGTGGTCAAGCGTCGCAACGCACTGTCGACCATCACCTACCCCTTCAACCCGCTTGACGCGGTCGGCTGGAAAGGCGATTTGATGCCGGTGAAGATCAACTGGCGCGACATCCGCCCGCTGATGAGCCACCGTTACCACCTGCCGCCGTCGGCCCACTCCACCTTCGTCGCCCACCGCTTCGTGATCTGCACCTTCGCACCGCGCCCGTTCGAAAGCTCCGAGGACGCCCTCAAGGTGCCGTTCTTCCACAACAACGACGATTTCGACGAGCTGCTGTTCTACCATGCCGGCAACTTCTTCTCGCGCGACAACATCCACCCCGGCATGATGAGCCTGCACCCCTGTGGCTTCACCCACGGCCCGCATCCGAAAGCGATGAAAAACGCCTTCGAGCCCAAGGCCAAGGCCACCGAGGAAGTCGCCGTGATGGTCGACACCCGAGACGCACTGGAAGTGACCGGCGAAGCGGAGAAGATCGAGTTCAAGGAATACGTGAATAGCTGGAAGGCCTGACGCCGGGAAGAGGGAAAGAGGAACAGAAGGAAGAGGGAACCCCCGGTTTTTCCCCTCTCCCCTCTCCCTTCTCCCCTCTCCCCCTCTACCCTTCCCAACCCGGGCACCCAGATCGAATCACCAATCACACATCAGATCAAAGGCAACCTATCATGAAACTGGCAACCCTCAAAGAAGGCGGCCGCGACGGGACGTTGATTGTCGTCAACCGCGATATGACCCGCGCCGTCGAGGCCAAGGACATCGCGGCCTCGCTGCAGGCCGCGCTGGACGACTGGGATCACACCGCACCGCGGCTCAATGCGCTCTACGATGAACTCAACGCCGGCCAGGTCGAGGATGCATTCGACTTGGATCTGCAGGCCCTGGCCGCTCCCCTGCCGCGCTGCTACCAGTTCCTCGACGGTAGCGCCTACCTGCCGCACGTCGAGCGCGTGCGCAAGGCACGCGGCGCCGAGGTACCGGAGAGCTTCTTCACCGACCCGCTGATGTACCAGGCCGTATCCGACGGCTTCATGGGCCCGCTTGACGACATCGCCATGGGCTCAACCGAATGGGGCATCGATTTCGAATCGGAGATCGGTGTGATCACTGACGATGTCCCCATGGGGGCATCACCCGAAGAGTGCGCCCGGCATATCCAGCTGGTGACCATCCTCAACGACGTGTCACTGAGAAACCTGATCCCTGGCGAACTGGCCAAGGGCTTCGGCTTCCTGCAGTCCAAGCCGCGCTCGTCGCTGGCACCAGTCGTGGTCACTCCCGATGAGCTGGGTGATGCCTGGAAGGATGAAAAGCTGCACCTCCCGCTGGTCACCCATTACAACGGCAAGCTGTTCGGCGAACCGGAAGCCGGCGAGGACATGCAGTTTTCGTTTGCCGAGCTACTGGCCCACGCCGCCAAGAGCCGCCCTTTGGCCGCCGGCACACTGCTCGGTTCCGGCACCATCGCCAACCAGGACACCTCGAAAGGCGCCTCCTGCCTGGCCGAGAAGCGCATGCTGGAAATCATCGCCAACGGCAAGCCCGAAACCCCGTTCATGCAGTTCGGCGACAAGGTGCGCATCGAGATGAAGACTCGCGACGGCGAATCCCTCTTCGGCGCCATCGAACAGGAAGTGGTGGAGTACGAGCGGTAGGGGCTTCGATCGAAAGCGGCGACGGTGGTGTGGGCTGTGTCGCGGTCGGTCAGGGCAACGGAACCCTGCTCCGGAACAGCCGCTCCATCAGCGGCTCAGAGGTTCTTCGAGGAATAACGTACTGCAGTTGGCAGGAACATGATTTCAGTGGCACCAAAACGCCACTCCCGTCCAAATCACAGACTATATCGCTTGCCCTGAACGACCGCGACACAGCCCATACCTCCCTCAACTACCAGCGGGAATGACCAACTCCGATCCCGGGTGAATCACATCCCCGTTGAGATCGTTGGCCTGGCGCAGCCTGTTGATGCTGACCTGGTATTTTTGCGCAATCTTGCCCAGGCTGTCGCCACGCTGGACCACGTGACGTGACGGTTTGCGGTTATTGGCAAACCAGGTGCCCTGAGGAGCAGTTTGCTGAAAATGACGCTCCACACCGTTGGTGATGGCACGTGCAACCTGTCGTCGGTGGCTCGCCGTATTGAGCTCTTGCTCATCCCGCGGATTACTGATAAACCCGACCTCGATCAGCACACTGGGGACATCGGGTGAACGCAGAACGACGAAATTCGCGCGCTCGACACGGTCTCTGTGACGGTGACTCACCGTGCCCAACTGATCAAGAATGGATTCTGCGGCACTGTCACTATATTCAAGTGCTGCGCTTTGCGAAAGATCGAGCAACACCGAGCTGAGCACATCATCGCCACGCTCGAGTTTGACGCCACCGACCAGGTCGGCCTTGTTCTCACTCTTGGCCAGCAAACGCGCCGCCTCGCTGGACGCTCCGCTGCGCGAGAGCACGTAGACCGAACTGCCACGCACCCTGAAATCGCGGAAGGCATCCGCGTGGATTGACAGGAAGAGATCGGCACGCGCCTGTCGCGCACGGTTGTAGCGCTCGGCCAACGGGATGTAATAGTCGCCGGTGCGAATCATTACCGCGCGCATTCCCGGCGCCTGGTCGATGCGCTCGGCCAACTCCCGTGCCAGGGCCAACGTGATCTCCTTCTCGTAGGTTCCGCCCGGCCCGATTGCGCCAGGATCCTCTCCACCGTGACCGGCATCAATGGCGACAATCATGTCGCGCTCTCCATCACTGGCTGACCTGACAGCCTTTTTCACCCGCTCACCTGGAGAGACGGCATCTTGGGGGTACAGATCGATAACCAGGCGGTGACCATGCTCGCCGGCCGGCTCGAGAAGGAAACTCTGGGGACGCGCCTGGTCTTCAAGGTCAAAGACCACTCGAAGATCACCGCCGTTGCGAACGCCATGACGAACGCCACTGATCACGCCGCTATGTTCCGGGTTCAGGGAGAAGCCGGTCGCTGCATCAACGTCGCTGATGTCAATGACAACGCGGGACGGATCATCGAGAGTGAACACCCGATAATCGACCCTGCCGTCCAGATCGAGCACAGCCCGTGTGCTGTCAGGGCCAGCCCAGACTCTCAGATTCTGCACTTGCCCGCTCCAAGCCTCAGCCTGGAACAGGAAAAGCAAGATGATTATGCCGATTTTTGTCAATCGCATGAGTCGACCCCGCCCGGTTCCTCGCGGTTTCGCCAATCATGCACCCTCAGCATACAATTTTCAAGGGAAAACGGAAAGATAGAAGCACTTCCAAGAAATACCCTCGGCCATTAGCCGTTGGCGACTTCCAGCGGGTCCACCACCCGAATACCCAGAGCCTCGCTCAACCGCTTGATCATTCGTGACTCGAGAATATCGGCCAGCGTGTAACGGTCCAGCACCACCAGGAAGGCATCACGAGCTTCCGACAGCATGCCTTGAAGCCTGCAGGCACCGGTTATGACGCACTCGTCATTGGCCCGCATGCACTCGACCAGCCCCATGTCCGGCTCCATTGCTCGAACCACGTCACCAACAACAATACGACCCGGGGCATGCGCAAGCATTAGTCCCCCACCTACGCCGCGAGTGGATTCGACATATCCTTCAGCGACCAGTTGCTGAACGACCTTCATCAGGTGGTTACGCGAGATTCCATAGGCCTCGGAGATCTCACGGATGGTACAGCGTCGATCAGGGCGCAAACCCAGATAAATGAGGACACGAAGAGAGTAATCAGTGTATTGAGTCAGGCGCATGAGAGAATTCTAACCTACCGGAGCAAGAAAAAATTGATGCATCGCAAAGAAACGATTTGATCGAACCACATGAGCGTGAAGAAAAAGCGAATTCGATATACTCAAGGATGTCATCGTACGCGACTCGCCTCAAGCCATCGCAAGGCCACCATGTCCAGAGACAATTCGCAAAAGCCACATTCGCACCCCCGGCCACCTGGGCCAGGTCGAGGCGGCTCCCTGACACATGATGTCAGCAATCAGCCGAAGCCGATCCCGCCACACAACCCCTTTGACCAGCATCCGGCACTTCGCGAAGCGCTGGACCGGGAAGGTGGAAGCCTTTATGCGGATCGAGTGCGCGAGTACGCCGGAGTCGCGGGAAGCGAGATTCACCAGCTCGGGTTCCAGGCCAACGAGCACACACCGGTGCTCAAAACCCACGACCGCTTCGGCTACCGACGGGACCAGGTGGAGTTTCACCCGGCCTACCACCGACTGATGGAACTCGGCATCGGTCACGGGCTGGCATCATTGACCTGGAGCGGCAAACCGGGCGCCCGCGTGGCGCGAGCGGCCCTGATGTTCGTGCACAACCAGTTCGAAGCCGGCACCATGTGCCCCATCACCATGACGCATGCCGTGTTGCCCTCTCTTCGGCTCCAGCCCGACGTGGCTTCCGAATGGGAACCGCGAGTCCTGGCAGCCCAGTACGACCCGAGATTTCTCCCGGCCGATCAGAAAAAGGGCGTAACCCTGGGCATGGCGATGACCGAAAAGCAGGGTGGCTCGGATGTGCGCGCCAACACCACACGGGCCAAACCGTTGGGCGAACCCGGCCCCGGCAATGAGTACGATCTGATTGGACACAAGTGGTTCTGTTCGGCGCCGATGTCGGATGCTTTCCTGACCCTGGCGCAGACAGATGAAGGCCTCAGTTGCTTCCTGGTGCCACGCTTCCGCCCCGACGGATCGCCCAACCCCTTCCATCTCATGCGGTTGAAAGACAAGCTCGGCAACCGCTCCAATGCTTCGTCCGAAGTGGAGTTTCCGGGGACCTGGGCGCAGATGATCGGCGAACCCGGCCGCGGCGTGGCTACCATCATCCGAATGGTCGCCGAAACACGTATGGACTGCGTGATCGGCTCAGCCTCGCTGATGCGCCAGGCCGTGGCCGAAGCCATTCACCACTGCGACCATCGAACCGCATTCGGCAATCAATTGAGTCGACAACCGCTGATGATGAACGTGCTGGCCGATCTCGCCATCGAGTCGGAAGCTGCCACAGCCCTGGCCCTCCACCTCGCCGGACTGGCCGAGCGCGGCGAGTACGATGAAAGCTCTGCCTTGCTCGCCCGCATCGCTACACCGATCGCCAAGTACTGGGTCTGCAAGCGTGCCGTCGCCGTCGCCAACGAGGCCCAGGAATGTCTCGGTGGTGCCGGCTACGTCGAGGAATCCATCCTTCCGCGCATCTATCGGGAAGCTCCGGTCAACGCCATCTGGGAGGGCTCCGGAAACATCCAGTGCCTGGACGTGCTGCGTGCCATCCACAAGGAACCCCGCTGCCTCGAAGCCCTGCTAGCCAGGCTTGAGCCGCACAGTGGCGACCATCCGCAATTGGCTCGTACCATCGAAGCCATCAAGGGCGGTGTTGCTGACGGCAAGCGCATCGAGCAGCACGCCCGGCGCATCGTCGAGGCGATGGCGCTGGGGTTGCAGGCAGTCGTGTTGATCGACTCCGGCAACGAAAAAGCGGCCGACGCGTTCTGCCGCAGTCGACTCGTCGCCGAGCACGGGTTGATGTTCGGCTGCTTGCCGGAAACAGCCGACTTCGGTGGCCTCATCGCCCGCGCCCGTCCGTCGGGGCACGCATGAGTCACACTCAAGGCACGCGCAAGACGCCGGACACACTGGTCATCCTGTTCTGGGTGGCCCTGGCCCTGGTGGCCCTGAGTTTCCTGGTGCCGGCCGGGAGTTTCGAGGTGGAAGTCGATGCCGACGGCCAGGTGCTGCCGGTGGAGCTGTCGAGTTTCGAACTCGGTGAAGACGGCCCGCCGGGGACCCCCCTGTTCAACGCCGACCCGGAGAGAACCGGTTTTCTCAATGCCCCGTTCGAGGGCCTGATTTCTGGCTCACGCTATTCGGCCGCCATCGGTATCATGGGTTTTCTGCTGGTCATCGGCGGCGCCTTCGGCATCATCATGAAAACCGGCTGCATCGACCGCGGCATCCGCGCCCTGATCAGTCGCACCGAAAAGGATCCCATCGTCATCCTGCCGTTGCTGTTCTTCCTGTTCTCGCTGGGCGGGGCGATCTTCGGCATGAGCGAGGAGACCATCGCCTTCGTCATCCTGCTCGCCCCCATCATCGTGCGGCTGGGTTACGACGCCATCACCGCCGTACTCGTCACCTTCGTCGCCTCGCGGGTCGGGTTTGCCGCCAGCTGGATGAACCCCTTCAACGTCGCCATCGCCCAGGGCATCGCCGATGTGCCACTGCTCTCCGGCGCCCCGCTCAGGGTCGTGATGTGGACGATATTCACCCTGGTCGGCATGGCCATCACCATCTGGTGGGCACGGCGCGTGCGCGCCAATCCGGAAAGCTCCCCGGTTCATGAATCCGATCAATACTTCCGCGATAGCGAGACAACAAGCGAAACCGACGGCCACTTCGGCTGGCGCGACGCCACCGCCTTGCTGCTGATCGTCGCGGGCATCGTCTGGGTCATCTGGGGCGTGACCGTGCACCAGTACTTCATTCCCGAGATCGCCGCCCAGTTCTTCACCATCGGCCTGGCCGTCGGCCTGCTTTACCTGCTGCCGGGTGCTCACCGCATGGACGCCAATCACCAGGCACGGGCCTTTCGCGAAGGCGCGGCCAGCTTGATCCCCGCTGTGCTTGTCGTTGGCCTGGCCAAGGGTCTGGTCCTGCTCCTCGGCGGCACCGATCCCGCCCAGCCGTCGGTCATGAACACCATCCTGTTCGTGCTGGCATCCGGACTGGCTCACGTACCGGAGATGATTTCGGCCTGGCTGATGTTTTTCGTCCAGGCCCTGATCAATTTCCTGGTGCCTTCAGGCTCGGGGCAGGCCGCTCTGACCATGCCGTTGATGGCACCGCTGGGCGACCTGGTCGGCGTCACCCGGCAAGTCACCGTGCTGTGCTTTCAGCTGGGCGACAGCCTGACCAATCTCATCATCCCCACCTCGGCCACACTGATGGGCGTACTGGGCGCAGCCCGTATCGACTGGGCCGTCTGGGCCCGCTGGGTACTGCCCATGCTCGGCATCTACGTGGCCATGGCACTGACGTTTATTGGCGTCGCGGTCATGATCGGCTACTCGTGATTCCTTCCAGCGTAGTCTCTATTTCGGATGCCAGCACTAGGGAGCCTCTGAATAACTCTGCGCGGGCGCGACGGGTCTTTGCGGGAGGCTCCGGTCCGGCTTCGGCGAGCGTGGTTTGGTTGTTCCAAATGAGCGAGCCGAAACGGGGCGGAGAC
>SKXY01000285.1 GCA_007128175.1 Wenzhouxiangella sp.
AGGCTGTCGGCGAACAGCAACTCGCCCGACATGACGACGATGCCGGCCAGGGCATGCGGATAACGGAGGCCGGCGTGCAGGGCCAGCGTCCCGCCCTGGGAAAACCCCGCGAGGATGATATGGCGTGAATCGCGCCCCTGTTCACGCGCGCGGTCGAGCAATCCATGAATCGACTGCATGCTCTCGTCCATGCCGTCCCGGTCCAGCGGGGCCTCACCGGGTTCGCCGCGCACGTCGAACCAGGCCCGCGTCGGCATGCCTTCATTGACCGTGATGCGCCGGAGCGGGGCGTTGGGGGCGATGTAGTGCAGGCCGATCTCACGTGATTGACGCAGGTTGACCAGGATCGGGTTGAGGTCTTCAGCGTTGACGCCCATGCCGTGCAGCCAGATGGTGGTGGCCTTGACCTTGCGGCGCGTGTAGACCTCGAAAATTTCCTGCTTGTTCTGCTGGCTCATGGTTGCTCCGGTTTCGGTAAACATGGATCGTGTATGAATCTGAATGCGGGATTGTCCGCTGTCAACCCCGTGACCCGTTTGATTCCGGTCAACTGAGAGTCTGTGTATCGGCCAGCAACCTGGCCAGATCACCCGGCTCCTTCCAGTCGCGGGCAAACATGTAGCGTGGCAAATGCCAGCGGTCGCTGTCGGCCGTAACCGGTTCGGGATCGCAGGCCAGGGCCGCTTCCAGTCCCAGTGTCGGGCCGTTTTCCGGCAAGTATTCCCTGCGGATGTAATCACTGGCCTGACCGTAGGGGTAGGCGAAGAATCGGGGGCGGCGGCCGGAGCGCTTTTCGATGAAATCGCTGGCCTGGTCCACTTCGGCCCGACATTCGGCCTCGGTCTCGATGAAGCGAAAATCGCCGCGCCGGTTGTCGCGTTGGACGGTTCGCTCCAGCGATCCGTGATTGTGGTCCCAGCTATGGCTCTCGATGCTGATCAGGCCACTGGCATTGGCATCGGCCCACCAGTCGTCTCGCCACACGTTCAGGCTCATGTAGTCGGTGCGGTCGAGTTCATCGCGGGCCGCGGGCGAGGCAATGGCAAAGGCGCTGACGTGTGGTCGGTGGCGACTGTCCGCGGGGAGTGAGTCGCGAAACTCGCGCAGCCGCTGGCAAAGGCTTTTCTGCTGGCCGCAGGCGGGGTGATCGAAAGGCTCGAAGTCCATGATCGAGCCGTCGTCGGCGGTCAGGACCGCCACCTTGTCGGGCAGCGCGCCGGTCGCCAGCCCGGCGAGCGCATTGTCAAGCGGCAGTATGGTCCAGCCCAGTGCATCCAGCGTGGCCAGATCTTCGCCGAACGCGATCAGATCGTTTTCGGCGTAGCGGTTTTCGAGTACCCGGATGGAGTGCCAGGACAGGATCACGAAGCGAGAATTCATGGCACTAGCGAAAACGGTTGGGCTGGCCGGGCACGACGTGCAGCCAGCCTTCGTAGTCGACCTGACGTTCACGGCCGTGATCGTCGATCAGGGTAAGGCGCATCGTCCACCGCAATTGCGGCTTTTCGCCGGCGCCGAGTGCCTCCAGGCGTTCCAGTCCAGCGGCTTCCCCTCGACTTTCGATGGAAACCAGTTCGCGCGAGCGGGTTGGCAGGCTGAAGGGTTCCGGGTGTCGTAAGCTGACGAGTCTCTCCCCGTCCAGTCTCAGATCCAGATCGAGTGTCCGGTAGCTGAGTGTTCTTTCATTGAGGTTGCGCATGGCCAGATTGACGTTGATCGAACCATCGCGATGTTCCAGCGTGTCGATGCTGACGCGCAACATGTCGCTGTTGATCTGGGGCAGGCTTACGGCACAGGCAGTTGTCAGGCTCAGCAGAACGAGCACAACCGGAAAGTACCAACGGGTCGAGTGCGGCAAGGGCGGCTCCGGGCGGAACAATGCAAACGGCCATCATACCGTTTCGTGAGGCATCGCTGTAGCCGTTGCCTCTACCCGATATCGACACTTCGTTGATGGCGGGTGCGTGGGTCAAGCCGGTCCTGCAGGCGGTCAGCCAGCAGGCTGGCGGCCATCACCAGCCCGAACAGGCAGAGCGAGGCGACCAGGAAGTTCATGTACTGACCGGCCATGATGTCCTGTCCGGCTTCGGCCAGCATCAGTCCCCAACTGATCGAATCCTGTAGCCCGATTCCCAGAAAACTGAGCACGACCTCGGCCTTGATGGCGGCAACGAAGACCAGCGTGGCCTGGACGAGCAGAACGTGGACCAGGTTGGGCAGCAAGTGGCGAAAGATGATGCGCGACGCTGTACTGCCACCAGCGCGTGCCGCCTCGATGAAACCCGATTGTCCGATACGGATGGTTTCGGCCCGAACGACGCGTGCGGTAGTGGTCCAGAAGGCAAGGATCATGGCCAGGTGCATGGCCATGGCGTGGCCCTGCAGGGCAAAGGCGATGGCGACCACCAGCAGGTAGAAGGGGATGGCGTCGATGGTGCCCTTCAGCCAGAGGATCAGTTCATCGACCGGGCTGCCGTTGAAGTGGCCGGCCACCGCGCCCAGCAGGCCGCCAATGATGCTGCTGGACAGCGCAACCGCCAGACCTACCTCGAATGCGGTGGCCGTGGATGCCACCGCCCTTACAAGGATGTCCTGCCCGAGGCGATTGGTGCCCAGCCAATGGGCAGCGGAGGGGTCGGCCCACATGGTGCCGGTAATCTCCGCCCAGTTGTCGGCCCATAGCCCCAGCCACACGCCGAGCGCGGCGGCGAGGTAAGCGATGGCCACGAGTGTTGCGATGTGGTCTGTTCGAACCACACTCCATGGACGCTTGTGCACGCTGAGAGTCCGCACCGTATTCATGCCAGCCGGATTCTCGGGTCGGCCAGGCGACACAGCAGGTCGGCCACGGTGACCGTGAGGGCAAATGCGACGGCGCTGAGTCCGACCACCGCGATGAGGACGGGCTGGTCACCGGAAAGAATGGCCTGGTAGGTGACCCGGCCAATCCCCGGGATCGAGAAATGGCTCTCCAGCAACAGGCTGCCGGAGATGGCCAGGGCGGGTACGGAGTAGACGATTCGGGTTGTGATCGGCAGCAGGCAGCCGCGCAGCACGTGGTAGCGCATGATGTGCGTCGGGCTGGCGCCGTAGGCTCTAGCCGTGCGCACGTGGTCGGTCGACATGGCGTTGACGAGCATGGCACGAAAGAAGCGGGTGTTGTAACCGATGCTGGCCAGAACGAATGCCAGCGTGGGAATGGTGACATGTGCCAGATAGCTGGCCGGGCCGTGCACTTCCCAGCCGCGCACCGGGAACCAGCCGAGCCAGACGCCGAACACTGCCTGCAGGGCGATGATGATGATCACGAACGACAGGCTCATGCCGATGACCGAAATGCCGGTAATCAGCCGGTCGAGCCGGCCACCCCGGTGCCAGGCGGCAAACATGGCCAGCAAAAGTGCCAGCCCCGTGCCCAGCACAAAGCCCGGGGCCAGCAGCCGGATCGAAACCGGCAGGGTTCGGCCGAGCAGGTCACGCACCTTTTCGCCGCTGGACTCGGTGTGACCCAGATCCAGCGTTGCCAGGCGGTGCAGATAGCTGGCATAACGTTGCCAGAACGGTTGATCCTGGCCAAGTTCACGCTGCAGGGCAGCCACGTCCGCCGCCGTCGGGTTCTTGCCCAGCATGGCATAGGCCGGATCGGGGCCGAAGTGCACGGTGAGTGTGAAGCTGATCAGGGTGACCCCGAAGATCAGCGGCAGCGCGGCTGCCAGCTTGCGGGTGATGAATCGCAGCAGCTCGATTCGCGGCGTCAAGGGGCCGCTCCGATGTCGACAAAGCGCAGGAAGTACCCGCCGAGCATCTCGCGGTCGGGCAGCATGCGCACGTGTCGATGCCACAGATGCAGCCGGGTGCGCGACAGACTGCCGATGTGCACGCAGTCGTCGATGACCATTTCGTTGAGCTGCCGGTAAAGCGCGGTCCGTTCCTCGCCTTCTTCGAGTGCGGCGGCCCGCTCGAACAGTCGGTCGAACTCGGGGTTGTCGTAATTGAAGCTGTTGGCGCCGGGTGCGGCGTTGGGGCCGTAGAACAACTGCAGGGCATACTGGGCGTCCGGCCAGGCCATGGTCCAGCCCATGAGGAACAGGTCGAGCTCGCGATTGGCGATGGCGCGGGAAAAATCGCCAAAGCTGGCGAAGGACCGGGAACGCAGCCGGTCCTGGGGAATTCCCACGGCGCTCATGCGGGCGCGGAATTGTTCGAACATCTGGCGCTGATGGACGCTGGCCTCCAGGCCGTAGGTCAATTGCGGCAGCGTCTCGGGCGTCCATTCATGGGCTTGCAGGAGGCTGCGTGCCTGTTGCGGGTCACGGGCGGTGGAACCAGCATCCAGCGCGGGATCGAAGGCATCCAGGAACGGCGGTATGACGCCGGGGAAAACCTGTCCCAGGCCCTGGTAGAAGGTGTCGTTGCGTTCCTGCCAGTCGAAGGCTTGCCTCATGGCGCAGCGCAAGGCGCGGTTGGCGCTGTCGATCTGCTCGTCGGGATGGTGGCCGATGTCCTCGTTGGCCATGTTGAAGCCGTAGAGCACGAAGCCGGCCTCCGGTTCGGCCAGGGTGTGGTAACGCTGCTCGATTTCCGGGCTGAAGCGCAGCGGATCGTGTGAGTCGAGCACGCGGTCGGCCTGCTCGGGCGGCACCATGACGTTGTCCACCTCACCGGCGACGAAGCTGTTCCAGCGGGTGGTCGGCTCGGCAATAAAGTGGATTTCCAGTCGGTCGATGAACGGGTACGCCTCGCCGTCCAGTGAACCGAGTCCGAGTTCTGCATGGCGTTGCGGGTCATGACCCTCCGCGGCCAGATCGAGAGCACCCCGGTCGAAATCCAGGTTGCGCTTCAGCACGGCCCGGGTTTCGTCGAACTGCTTGAGCAGAAACGGCCCGGAACCCACTGGTCGCACACCGAACTCCCGGCCATAGTGTTCGACCGCCTCGCGCGGCACGATCGCCGACAGGGCCATCGCCAGCGTGTGCGCCAGCTGCGGGTAGGGCTCGGTCAGTTCGATGACCACCGTCATGTCGTCGGCGGCGTGCAGGCCGGGAATCCGACGGTCGGGATCTGCGCCGCCGTCAATCCATTCCTCCAGTCCGGTGATCTTCCCGCGCCACAGCCAGGCCCCCTGCGAGCGCGTGGCCGGATCGAAGTGACGGCCGAGCGAGTACACCACGTCGCTGGCCGTGACCTCGCGTCCCCTGTTGTCTGGAAAAGCCGGGTCATCGGCGAAACGCACGTTTTCGCGCAGGCGAATGGTCCAGGTGAGTCCGTCTTCGGATACCTCGGGCATGCCCGAGGCAAGGTTGGGCGCCAGTTCGTAGGGGCGGGAGAGGTAGCGATAGCGAAACAGGGTGTCGTAGAGGTTCACCACCAGCGTGGAGGAATAGACATTGGCTGCATGGGCAGGATCGAGACTGGCCGGCATGCCGTCAATGGCGTGGCGGTAGACGACCCGGTCCCGCCCGTCGCTGCCCGGTTGATCGCAGGCGGCGAGGATCAGCATTGCGGCAATGGCGGCACAGGCGGCTCGTGCGAATGACATCGACTTCTCCATGGTGCACCGGAAGGTTAGCGGAAGCCGTCGCACATGCACAACCGGGTTGTGCAAGCGGCCGGCTTGCCGACCCCGGGGAGTCGTCCCGGCAGCGAATGCAGTGAGATTCTTCTTGACAGGATAGGCGAACGCCTATATTGTCGTTTGCCATAAATGGCAAATGCCATAAATGAGGAATATAGATGGTCAGTCAGATCGCCCGATACATGTCGTTGACCGCCACGGTGGATCACTGTGCTTTCGCGGTTCAGCAGATCCGCGGGCTACAGCCGATGGAGCGGTCTTTCGGTATCGACCGGGCCTGGTACGAGCTGCTGATTCGTCCCGATTCGAGTTGTTTCAGCGGCTCTCCCGGTGCATTCGTCGACTGCCTTTACCGGCATCGATCCCCGGCCGCGACCGATATCGAGGTCCTGGATCGTGCAGCCCGCTGGCTGGCTGACCGCCCTGAGCCAACCCGGATCAGCGTCAACGTGCACCCGGAATCACTCACGGCCGATCACTTCGTCGAGTCCGTATCGCGGCATCAGTATTCATTGGCCGGGCAGGGGCATTCTCTGTGTCTGGAGTTGATCGAGTTCGGGGAGTGCAGTGATCGCGTGACCCTGATCGACAACGCCCAACTTCTGCGGCGGCGGGGCGTGCTGATTGCGCTCGATGACTTCGGCAGCCGCCTCAACTGTTTCGATCTGTGTGCGGCCGGCATCGTCGACGTGCTCAAGATCGACAGCACCCTGATCGCAGGCCTTGATCGCCAGCCCGCACAACGGGCGATCGTTGATTGCGTGACCACGCTGGCCGACGGTCTGGACGGCTGCGTCGTGGCCGAAGGCATCGAGCGCAGCGAGGAGTTGCAAGCCATCACGAAGATGGGAGTGGCCTACGCCCAGGGCTACTACTTCCACAAACCGGAAATCATGGAGATCTGAAGATGGGACAGGCTGCAGCACGAACTGACGACAGGACCCAGGTGGGTTGGCTGGTCGGTGCCATGGTGAGAATGATTCGTCCGCTGGTGAGATTCGCCGTCGGTCGCATCTCCTGCAGTGCGCTGGTCGAACTGGTCCGTGAGATCTACGTGCATGAAGCGCGCAGCTATCTCGAGGCGGAGAATCCGGGCAAGCGTGTGACGACCTCGGCATTGTCGTTGCTATGCGGTCTCGATGGTCGCGCGATCAAGGCCTGTGAATCTCGTGATGGGGAGCTTGCGCTGGCAGACGTGTGTTCCGAGGCCGCCATCCTCGAAATGTGGACCATGGACAAGGCCTTTGTCGATCCTGAAACCGCAGAGCCGGCCGAATTGCTAATCCACGGCCCGCACGGCACGTTTCAGCGCCTGGTCAGCCGGGCGGCCGGGCGCGCGGTCACTCCTCAGACTGCACTCGACCGGCTGCTCGAGAGCGGCAACATTCGCCTCAGCGAGGATGGCACCCGGGTTCGCCTCATCGATCCGTTCTACATGCCTGTCGAGCCCTCGGAGCGCACGGCCATAGAAGCCGGCAGTTTCGCCATCAACCGGCTCGGCAAGGCGGTGGCACACAACACTACGCGCCACAGTTCAAGCGATATCGCGTGGTTGCAACAGGATCGGTGGACGCACCGCATTCCCCGCGAACGTCTCGACGCGGTGCGCGCTCAGCTCAGGAAGTTGATAGAGCATCACATCAAGGAAGTGGAAAGACAAATGGAACACGAGGAACTCTCCCCATCGGAATCCGACGAGTGTTCCGTGGGTGTTGGTTGGTACTACTGGGAAAATCCAACCAGTAACGATGAAGAACATTCCTCGTGAAGGCTTGCCGGAATCGGCGTTGATGAAAAACAGGAGTAGAGGCTTATGTTTGGCGTAATCGAGAAGTCAGGAACTGGGATTGGAAAGAGTGGAACCGGCATCGTCTCGGGGCGAATCGCGGGAAGTTTACTTGCTGCAGGGTTGGTTCTGACGACGGGGGCGTCCCCCGTGTTGGCTCAGGAGTCCCCGACGTTGCATGTAACGCAAGAGGGGAACAGCTTGACGATCTCCATTCATGGCGAAAACCGTTTGATTGCGGGAATTGCTGCGCTGGATGGTGTGCAGGCCAACTATCTGGCCATCCCGTTGTACTCGGTGTTTCAGCTTTCTGAGACCGGCGATGTGAACAGCCCAATGGTCCGTGGTTCAGGTAGCGGAACCGCGTCCGGCGAATGCGGGGCGAGTCTGATGGTTCAGGGGTCGGGCAGCGGTGCATCGGGCGAATCCTGCGAGTCGGACGATGCTAGACCGCTCGTGCAGGGTTCGGGTAGCGGCGCCTCCGGAGAAAGCTGTGTTTCTGCTGCCGGACTGATGGTCCAGGGTTCCGGCAGCGGTGCTTCGGGTGAATCTGTCACAACTGGTTCAAGCCTGATGGTGCAGGGGTCAGGCAGTGGTGCCCCCAGTGTTGATGAATCAGATGACGAGACGGTGAGGGGCTCGGGCAGTGGCACATCGGGGCAGGCCACTGGTTCAGGATTGATGGTACAGGGTTCAGGTAGCGGAGCCTCCGGAGAATCCTGCATTGAGTCGAATGGTCTGTGGGGAGTTGCCGAAGTGGTGCTCGACTCGACTGGCATGCATGTGATCGTTCATCAGGCTTCGCACAATGGCCTTAATGAGTATTTGGTGGCATTCGACCATGATAGCGAATTGGGCGCCATGCGTACGACACCGGGGTTCGTAGCCCAGCCCTGACTGCAAGAGTTTGCTGAGGGGCGCCTGAATCGCCTATCCCCTTCCTACCCCGAACGGGCGGTTCAAGCGCTGTTGGCATGCCCCGGCACTTCGGTGTCGGGGCAATTTATTTTGACTCAAACTGGTTTATGAACCGCGATGACGGCGATGATCACGAAGACGATCAATGCCGTCAGGTAGAGAATGATCCCGGTTCCGCTGCGCCCGCTGCGGAAGGCCGCGATGCCGATCAGGATATAAGCCACGATCAGGGCGATCTTCAGTCCGAGCCAGGAAAAAAACGGCCAGCCTACCATGACCCATAACGCTATGCCGGTGGCCAGCAGAACCGTGTCGAGGATGTGCGGGGCAATGCGGATCACCGGATGGCGCACTGGCTGATTCATGACCAGGCGCAGGTAGCCGCGCAGGGCAAATCCCATGCCACTTAGCAAGGCGATGAAGATGTGAATGTTTTTCAGTAGCGGGTAGTATTCCATCGTTCGTCCGTTCGTCCGTGTGATCCTTGGGCAACAGCTTGTCGGTGCCAGGCGCGGCTACCAGCCCCTGCAGCGCGACAACCACCGCTGCGCCTGCTCCGGGCTGTCGACGATCCAGTAGCCGTTGTGCTGGGCGGCGGTGGCACAGGCATGGTTGGGAAGGATACGCAATCGAATGCCGACGGGAAACCGGTCGAGATTCAGTGGAGAGCCATCACGCTTGCCGATGATGCCGTGTTCCTGGTTGGTGCCAGTGACGATGACGTCATCGAACGCCTTTCCGGACGCATCACAGACCAGGCCGTAGCCTTGGTCGACGGCCTGTTCGGCTGTGCCACGGTCCCTCGACAGCGCCATCCAGCCGGCATCGACCAGCAGTTTGCCGTCATCGGTCCGGTGCCCGATGACTTCGGTGAGCACCGAAATCGCGATGTCGTCAATCTCGCAAACGCCCAGCCCGGCCTGCACCAGGTCCTGGAAAACGTGTACTCCGGCGCGGACTTCCGTGGCACCCGTGAGGTCGTCAGCGAACGTGGCCGTCGGTGTGGAGCCGACGCTGATGATGGGCACCTCGTGACCGGCCTGGCGCATACGTTCGGCCGCTGCAACGGCGCTGGCCCGTTCCTGTTCGGCCATGCGCCGCATGCCTTCGATGTGCTTGCAGCGGTAGGAACCGCCGGCATGAACCATGACCCCGTCGATATGACAGCCGGCCCTTTCCAGGATATTGGCGCTCTCGATCAATTCAGGGGCGTCGGCACGAAGTCCCGCTCGTTCGCCATCGGCATCGATTTCCATCAATACACGGAAGCGAGTGCCGAGTTCAACGGCAGCCTGGGCCACCGCCTTCGCTGTTTGCGGGTGATCGAGGATGATGCGCAGGGTCATGCCGCGTGCCATGCGTTCGGCCACGGCCGGCAACTTGCCGGGAGCGATGCCCACTGCATAAAGAATGTCGGTCATGCCGTGTTCGAAAAAGTAATCGGCTTCGGCCAGGGTCGACACGGTAATACCCCCGGGCTGACCGGCGGTCAGCTGCCGGGCGATGTCGATGTTCTTGCAGGTCTTGACGTGCGGTCGCAATGCAACACCCAGCGATTGCAGCCGGGTTCGCATGCGCTCGATATTCCGGGTCATGCGCGCCGTGTCGAGCAGCAGGCAGGGGGTGGTGGAATGTATATTCGTCATCGCCGATGATTGCCGGTGGGTTTTGATGATAGTTTAGGGGTAATGGTCAGGTGGGAGGCAACTGCATGACGAATCGAGTGGATGATGCCAATGAGACGGTCGTCAACAAGGTTATCGAGCGGCTTGGCAAACACCTCGTTGTCGGCTTGCCGTTGGGGCTGGGTAAACCCAATCGCCTGATCAACGCTTTCTATCGGCGCGCCCGCCACGATGCCTCGATTCGCCTGGATATCGTCACCGCGCTGTCGCTGGATATTCCACAACCAAAGCACTGGTTGGAAGAACGGCTCATGGGGCCGATTGTCGAGCGCTTGTTTGGCAGCGACTATCCGCGTCTGGAGTACCTGGTCGATCTGAAGAACGACTCGGTGCCCGATAACGTGACCGTGACCGAATTCTATTTTCAGTCTGGCATGGCATTGGGCCAGCCCCTGATGCAGCGACGCTACGTCTCGTCGAATTACACTCACGTGGCGCGCGACCTGATCGATCGTGGCATCAATGTCTGCATGCAGCTCGTCGCCGGTCCGGTTGGTGGGCGCTACAGCCTGTCGTGCAATCCGGATATCACCCTGGACCTGGTCCGCCTGGTGCGCGAGCGGGAAGACCACCCATTCATGTCCATCGCCCAGGTTCATTCGGATCTGCCGTTCATGCACGGCGATGCGGAGGTTGGGGCCGACTTCTTCGACGAGATTGTCGAAACCGATCCGGACCAGCGTCTGTTTGCGCTGCCGCGCGCGCCGGTGGCATTTCAGGACCACGCAGTCGGTTTCCATGCCAGTCGCCTGATGGCCGACGGCGGCACCCTGCAGATCGGTATCGGCTCCTTGTCAGATGCGCTGGTGCACAGCATGATCCTGCGTCACCGAGACAATACACGCTACCGGGAGCTGCTCAAGCGACTCCGGGTCGAGCGCTGGAAGCACGAAGAGCGCGGCGTTTTCGAGCAGGGCATTTACGGTGCCAGCGAGATGTTCATGGATGCCTTCATGCACCTCTATCAGGCGGGCATTCTCAAGCGTGAAGTGTTCGACGATCTAGAAATCCAGCAGCGGATCAATCGTGACGAGACGGTCGAGCCGTCCGGGCAAGGCACCATCATGGATGGTGGTTTCTTCCTTGGAACCCGTGAATTCTACGAGTTTCTCAATGGCCTCAATGCAGAAGAGAGACCGCGATTTCGCATGCACGGGGTCGGGCGCATCAACCAGCTTTACGGCGGTTCGGAAGCGCTGGAAATCGCCCAGCGTCGCCACGCCCGTTTTATCAATACCTGCATGATGGTCACGGCCACGGGAGCTGCAGTCTCCGACGGTCTGGCCGACCACCAGGTCGTCTCCGGCGTTGGCGGGCAATACAACTTTGTCGCCATGGCCCATGCAATGGAAGACGGACGTTCGGCCTTGATGCTGCGATCCACGCGCGAAAGCAGTGACGGCATCACGTCCAACATCGTCTGGGAGTACCCGCACACTACCATTCCTCGCCACCTGCGTGATCTGGTGGTGACCGAATATGGCATCGCCGACTTGCGTGGCAAGACCGACGAGGAGTGTATCCAGGCGATAGTGGGAATCATGGATGCACGCTTCCAGGACGAACTGGTCGAACGGGCGAAGAAGGCCGGCAAACTGGCGGGTGACTGGCGTATTCCCGATGGTGCTCGCAACAATACCCCCGAACGTCTCGAAGAGGTATTCGGTTCGTTCGGAGAAGAATTCCCCGACTATCCGTTCGGCTCGGACTTCACCGAAGTCGAGAGAACACTGATCCCCGCGCTCAGGAACCTGAAGTCGCTGGCTGAAAGCAAGCCGGCACTCTTGGGCGCACTGTGGCGCGGACGCCCGGCCGACCATCCCGAAGCGCTCGAACGGCTCGGACTCGATCAACCAAAGTCCTTGAGCGAAAAAGCCTACGCCCGGCTGGTGGCGGCGATGCTGGGATAGTCGTCTGGTCGTTTGGTCGCTTCGACCCAGATCTGGAGCTCCCGACGAAACGACCTAACGAATCAAC
>SKXY01000222.1 GCA_007128175.1 Wenzhouxiangella sp.
CCGGCCCCGGCTGGCGGCGATCCCGCCGAAATTGCCTTCATGGGCCCGCACCGCTCCGACACCGAAACCCTCAACAAGACCTGCATGAACTGCCACGCCGGCGCCGACATGATGCACTGGCCCGGCAGCGCGCACGACTTCGAGGAAATGGCCTGCGTCGACTGCCATACCATCCATACCCGCGCCGATCCGGCCATGGATTCGCGCGGCCAGGTCGACAACTGCACCAGCTGCCACACCCAGCAGCACGCCGAAATGCACCGGGCCTTTTCGCATCCGGTCCGTGAAGGCCAGATGGTCTGCACCGACTGCCACAACCCGCACGGCGGCGTCGGCCCGTCCGACCTCAAGAGCATGACCGTCAACGAAAACTGCTACACCTGCCACGCCGAAAAACGGGGTCCGTTCCTGTGGGAACACCAGCCGGTGCGCGAGGACTGCACCCAGTGCCACCAACCGCACGGCTCGGTCCACCGCGACCTGCTCACCCAGCGCACGCCATTCCTTTGCCAGCAGTGCCACATGGGCCAGTTCCATCCCTCCGCGGCATTGAGCGGCACCGGCCTGCCCGACGACTCCATCCCATCAGGCCAGCGCTCGCTGCTTGGCCGAGACTGCATGAACTGCCACACGCAGGTGCACGGATCCAACCATCCGTCCGGCGTCGGCCAGACGCGTTGACGCCCAGGAGACCATCCATGTGCAGCCAGCTCGGACCCCTGAAAAAATTCATTGGAATCTCGGCCTTGCCGGCCGGATTGCTGGCCCTGCCCCTGGCCGCCGAACCGCTTACAGTCGACGAGCTCTCGCCGTTCATCGCCCGCGCCAGCAGCGTGGAAGTAGGCATGGGCCATGTCAGCAAGTCCGGCACCCGCCTGGGCCGTTTCTCCGGCTTTGGCGACGACGGCCTGTTCGCCGTGCTCGGCCTGGACTGGATCCGTACGGCCGACTACGCCAGCGACAGACCCGTCACCATCCGCCTGCGCGCCGAGGATCTGGGCCTGGATGTTCGCACCGTGCGGCTGGATTACCGCCATCATGGCCAGTTCGGTATCTATGCCGAATACGACGAGCGCAGCGCGCGTTTCATCGACGACGCCGTCACCGTCTACCGCCAACAGTCCACCGCACAACTGGCCCTGCCGGCCGACTGGGTCGCCGCCCCCAACACCGCCGGCATGACGACACTGCTGCCTTCCCTGCACGAGTTCGATGTACGCAGCGACCGCCGCCGCATGGCCGCCGGCGGCGATGTCCGCTTTGCCGAGCGCTGGAAGATATCCTCCGACATTCGCCAGGAAGACCGCGATGGCCACCGCGCCATGGCCGCCATGTTCGGTCCCACCGGCGGCACGCCGCGCGCGGCCTTCATGCCCGTGCCCACCGATTACCGCACCCGCGAAATCGACCTGGCCGTCAACTACGCCGACCGCCAACGCCAGTTCCGCGTGCGCTACCACGCCTCGCTTTTCGACAACAACCAGCCGGCACTGACCTTCGCCAACCCGTTTTCCGCCATAGGCGGCTGGCACCCCTCGGCCGGCTATCCCGACGGCGTTGGCCAGATGGCCCTGCCGCCGGACAACACCTTCCACCAGGTCGGCATCGGCGGCAGTCAGAGCTTCTCGCCACGGCTCAATTTCAGCGGCGAGGTGGCCTTCGGCCGCATGCGCCAGGACGAAGACTTCCTGGCCTTGACCGCCAACCCCGTACTGACCGAAAGCATCGTCCAGGACCTGCCGCGCGCCTCGCTGGACGGGCGTATCGACACCACCGCCGTCAACCTGCGCCTGGCCGGCCGCCCCGCCCAGCGCTTCAACTGGACGGCCAGCTACCGGCTCGACGACCGTGACAACCGCACCCCCATGGGCGAGTTTGTGTACATCGGCTCCGACAGCCAGCTACAGGATGCCGGCGAGACCTCATCGCGCCGACGCTTCAATCTGCCCCACGACTACCGCGACCAGCGCCTGCGACTGGCCGGCAACTTCCGGCCGGCCGAGGCCACACGTATCCAGGGTGCGCTCGAACACCGCCGTACCGATCGCACCTTCACCGCCCGCGAACGCACCGAGGAAGACCGCCTGGAACTGGGCCTCAGGCGCAACTTCAGCCCACGCGTGAATGCCGGCATCAACCTCGAATGGGCCGATCGCAGCGGCAGCACCTACGACGGTGCCGCGGGTTTCCGTGCCGGACATTCTCAAGGCTACGTCGACACCGTCCCCGGCGGCTGGAGCGAACTGCCCGCACTGCGCCTCTATCACCTGGCCGACCGTCGCCGCCAGGGCATCAACCTCCAGACCACCATCACCCCCGACGACGCATGGGCCATCACCCTGCAGGGCGGCGTCAGCGAAGACGATTTCCGCCGCTCCGAAATCGGCCTGGTCGAAGCCGGCAACGAACACGTCAGCGCCGATGTCAGCTACTCACCCAACGCGCGCTGGTCGGCCCATGCCTTCCTCACCCATGAACGCATCAACTCCGACCAGAACGGTTTCAGCTTCCGCGGCGGCGCCTTCCGCGAACCTGACCTGGCCGATCCCGACCGCTGGTGGCAGGCCCGCCATCGCGACCGCGTCGACACCGTCGGCCTGGGCCTGCGCCGCCTGTTGATGGACGAGCGCCTGGAACTGCGCGCCGACTACGTCCACGCCGACGCCCGTGCACGCATCGACGTGCAATCCGGCCCGTCCCTGGACACCGAACCCCTGCCCGACCTCACCAGCCGCCGCCACACCCTGGATCTGGCCGCCCGCTATCGGATCAACAACCAACTCTCCCTGCGCGCACGCTGGTGGTTCGAACGCTACCAGACCGCCGACTGGGCCCTGGACAACGTCGGCCCCAACCAGCTCGCCGACATCATCCTGCCCGGCGAGATCAGCTACAATGACAGCGTGCACATGCTGATGCTCTCCCTGATTCATCGCTGGTACTGAAGCCAGGCGGCGATATCGCCCGAGCCAAAGGCATGACTCAGGTTGCCCGGGATGCGGGCCTTTCCCGAGAAAGTTTGTATAAAGCTCTTTCCGGTGGACGGTCTCCCGAGTTCGACACGATCCTGAAGGTTACTCGAGCTCTAGGGAGCCTCTGAATAACTCTGCGCGGAGCGCGTTTTGTCGGAGAAGCCGCAGATCGTGTGGTGCGACGCGAGTGACAGTAGCCGTAGCTACGGCCGAGCGGCGCAACGCGCGAGATGC
>SKXY01000065.1 GCA_007128175.1 Wenzhouxiangella sp.
ATCGTCAGCATCGACTGCACCGAGCTTTCAGGCGGCGCACAATGCCCACCGACGGCAGTCATGCCGGGTGTTCAGACATCGGCATCGGGCTCGACCACACCATTGTCCAATCCGCTGCATATCGACCACGAGTGGGGCTCGATCGGCAATGACACCTTCCCGCCGGGCGGCAGCATCGAGTTCGTGATCACGGCGCAGTTATCCAATCCGGGCAACACGTTCAGCTGCATTTCCAACCAGGCATCGTTCAATGGCCAGAACGATCCCAACGGGTGGATTCCGGCGCAGGATTCAGCCGCCACCTGCCCACCGCCGGGACCAGAGTTGAGCGTGCAAAAGCGCGTCGTGCCGCAGATCGCCGAACCCGGTGATCTGGTGACCTACACGGTCACCATCGTCAACATCGGATCAGCCGCGGCCGACGGGACCGAACTGATTGATCCACTGCCCGGTGCCTTGCTTGGAAGCAACCCCAACGGATATATCAATGTCACCTGCAGCGATATCAGTAACGCCGGCTTCATTCCCAACCCCCAGGGCACGGCAGTCTGTCCGCCGGTGACCAGTGACGCGAACGGCCTGACCGCAACCATCGCCACCATGGGGCCCAACAGCGCACTAGAGCTCACTTACCAGGCTGTCATGCCCGAGTCGATCGTCTCGGTGGACAACCTGGTGACGGTATCAGCGCCATCGGCCGGTGGATTGAGTTTCGGTGCGGGTACGGCCCAGTCGCAGCAGAACGTGCAGGTTCAGGCGCAGCCGACTGGCGAGCCTCCACCCACCGATCCGGAACCCGAACCGACCCCGGTACCGGTGCCCCTGCTCGGACCGTCGGCACTTATTTTGCTGACGATCCTGACCCTGATGGTCGGGATCGGTTACAAGCAAGGTCGATTGACCCGGTAGCCGGGGGCATCGAAGGCGCCCGAGTGAAGTCTCGGGCGCCGATCCACTGCTACATACCGGGCTGAGTCAGTTCACGCCCCTCGGCTTCCCAGGAATCTCGCACCATCGCGCGTACATCCGCGCGCAACTGTTCAGCGTCGTAGACGACACCGTCCTTGATGGTGTAGCGCACACCACCGGTGCGATAAACATTGTTGTCATCATCGACGCGAATGGCGCCAGTGCCGTAGAGCACCTTGAAATTGTTGAGCGGATTTTCCGCCACGACCACCAGGTCGGCCAGCTTGCCCGGCTCGATGGTGCCAAGCTCGTCGTCGATCCCCAGTGCCTCGGCGCCGCTGAGCGTGGCTGAGCGCAGCACTTCCAGCGGATGCAAGCCGGCTTCCTGCAACATCTCCAGCTCACTAATGAAACCGAAACCGTAGGTCTTGTAGATGAAACCGGAATCCGATCCGGCAGCCACCCGACCACCGTGGTTCTTGAAATCGTCGATGAAGGTCATCCAGCGACGGAAGTTGTCCTTCCAGTCATTCTCGATGCCGGTGGTCCAGTCGAACCAGTAAGAACCATGCGCGGTGCGTGACGGCGCGAAGAAATCCCACAGCGCCGGCTTGGTATAGAGCGGATGCCACTCGGCGGTACGCTCGCGCATCAGGTCGCGATTGGCCTGGTAGATGTTGAAGGTGGGTACGATGGTGAAATCCAGCTCGATCAGTTCGTCACGCACCTGCTGCCAGCGCTCGCTGTCCGGGCCGGCAGCCTGTCGCCAGAGCTTGCCGGCCTCGGCGAAACGGTCCTGCTCGTCGCTGTAGTTGTAGTCGTGCGGGTAGTCCTGCACCCGGCGGTCGGTGAACATGGATTCGGGCAGACCGTACCAGTGCTCCATGCTGTCCAGGCCCATGCGGGCCGCATCAAGCATATCGACGCGGGTGACGTGAAGCTGGGCCAGGTGCATGGTGGTGCCGATACCGACCTCACCGGCCTCGTCGATGGCCGCCTCGAGAATATCGGGCCGGGCACCGAAGAATTTGATGCCTTCGGCACCGGCCTCGGCGATATCGCGCACCCACTGGCGGGCCTGATCAACCGTGGTAATGGGACCTTCGTGACCGCTGCCGAAGGTCACGTAGGGACGCAGTCGCGGTGCGGTGATGGTGTTCTCTGCACTCTTGCGGCGGTGCTCGACCATCCAGTCGACACCGGCGCCACTGCCCGGATCGCGTACCGTGGTCACGCCATGCGCCATCCACAGCCGGAACACGTAATCGGCCGAAACGCCCTGCCCCCGACCACCGACATGACCGTGCATATCTATGAAGCCGGGCAGCACATACATGCCGGTCAGATCAAATTCCCGGGTATCTTCTTCCGCCTGTGGCCGACGCTCGTCTTCGACGAAGATGCCGCCCATGGCCACGTTGTGAATCTCGACGATGCGGTTGTTCTCGATAACGATATCGACCGGTCCCCAGGGCGGTGCCCCAGTGCCGTCGATCACTATGGGGCCACGCAGGATCAGACGCTCGTACGGGCCATCTCCCTCAGCGCGATCCGGAACGTCTCCGGGCCAGGGTTCATCATCGGCGGCCAGCAACACCAGGGGAGCAAAAAACAAAAGCAACAGGGAAAATCGGATCGACACGACTCAGGTCTCCATAAAACGAGGCCATGAAAGGATACCTGACCGGCGGCATGACTGCCGTACGACACATCACGATGCACGGTAGAATCCGGGACACAACCAGCCAGGGAGGACGGGTTCATGCTGCGATCGAGGCGACACCGGGCGAAGTCACCGCTCCAGTGGCTGGCACACAACCCGTTTCTGACCGTGGCACTGCTGTCGGGCCTGGCACTCGCGGCCCTGTGGCTGGAACTCGGCAACGAGCGTCTCATGGAAAGATCCTGGCTGGTTCTCGGTTACGGTTTCCATGTCGCCGCCGACTGGCTTGCTCGCATCCTGCCCGACCTCTACGGCTGGCTGGAAGTTGCGCTCACGGCCGTCGTCGGCCTTGGGCTGTATCTGCTGCTGGACGCTATCTGGCGACGGCTTCGGCCCGAATGACGCACCTTTTCCCCGTCGGCATCCCCAATCACTGCCGGCCGGCAGTGATTGGAGCCGATTGATATACTTGATCGCTTGTACCTTCAGGCTTACGACGATCATGAACGACCATCACCACACACCCTCGGGACCCACCGTCGTTCGCGCACCGCACGGCACCGAACTCAGCTGTCGCGGCTGGCACCAGGAAGCGGCCATGCGCATGCTGATGAACAACCTCGA
>SKXY01000063.1 GCA_007128175.1 Wenzhouxiangella sp.
GAGGTGAAGTATCGTCAGGCCTATGTCGATGGCCGTGGCAACCAGGAGATCAGCGCCGAGACATTTCAGGCTCTTTCCCCGGAGCAGAAGCGACAGCTGATGAGCGCCGTCTATGGTCAGGCAGCTGAAGGCGTCGGTTTCTGGTACGGGCGCCACGGCATCGATCAAGACAGCCCCGGGGCGGTAAGGGATTTTCTGAACTGGTTCAACAGCGAGGAATTGTTCGAGCGGATTCACCGCCTGCCTGGCGCCGAGGATGTGAGGAGTGTGTCGGGGCAGGTGACCCGCTTCCTGCCCGGCGACTTCCTGACCCGTCATATTGACGATGTCGGTGATGAAGGACGTCGGGTGGCTTATGTCATGAACCTCTCGCCGGACTGGCACCCGGACTGGGGCGGCTTGCTTCAGTTCTTCCATCCCGACGGCCGCCCGCGCGAGGCCTGGACGCCCGTATACAACAGTCTGTGCCTGTTCGACGTAAACCATGTCCACTCCGTGACATGCCTGGCACCCTTTGCCCGACAGCCCCGGCTGGCCATCAGCGGTTGGTTCCGGCGCGCCCCCCGCAGTAGTTGATGCAATGATGACAACGCGTGCCCGAGCAATGTTGATCGAGGCGCTGGAGCGACGCTATCACGGGCACCCCGTGCCGGCTTCGGAGTTGGTGCGGCACGCCCGCGCTCATCCGGAGTTTGCCGCCGCCTGGCTCGGTCACGCCCTGGCAAGCGGAGCGGATCCGGATGAACTGGCGATGGCATTGGTGCTTGGTGCGCCGGTCAGCGAGGCGGAGTTGTCGCAGCTCGAAGCGCTCTGGAGCGAGGCTGTCGCAATGGCCGACGGGCCGTTGCCCTCCCTGTCAGGTCTCTCTGGTCCCGCTGAAGTCGCCGGTGAATACGGCCTTTCGCTTTCGCAGCCACTGCTGGAGCGGATCGAGAGACTCTGGACCCACATCCTGGCCTTGAGCAGCTGGACACCGCCAGGCGACGAGCCCGGTATGCCCGTGCGCCGTTCTGCCCTTCCGGTCAATTCCGACACCCTGGAGAATCTGCGAGGACGTGCCGCCCCCGAATTGAGGCCGGCCAGCGTTTATGGACCGGGTAGCGCCACCGAGCGCCACACCAAAGTCCGCGACAGCGACCAGGCTGTCATGCAAAGTCCGACCGTTGACTGGCTGATCGCCTCCCTGGAGCGTTTGCTGGCCCGGGGTGCCGGGAAAAGCCTGGTTCATGCCGAGCCAATGGTCGTGCTGCGCTATCGGCCCGGGCAGCAGTATCGTTGGCACCGGGACTACGTAACGGCCACGGAACCGCGCGCTCAGCAGGAACTGCAGATGTTCGGGCAGCGAGTTCACACCGGGATCGTGTACTTGACCGATGACTTCGATGGTGGCGAGACGGAGTTCCGGGAATGGGACCTGTCCTTGCGTCCCGGTCGCGGTGATTGCATCAGTTTTTCAAGTGTTGATGCCGCTGGGCGTCCCGATCCCGATTCCGTTCACCGCGGTGCCCCCGTCACGGCAGGGGAGAAGTGGATTGCCACCCTGTGGTTCCGGTCCGGCAGGATCTGGAACCGGGAAGGGCTTCTCAAGCCCGCCTGACCGAGACGCCCTCCATTGCGGCGGGTCGTTACGTCTTGTCGACCTGAAACCAGCAGTTGAATGCCACGGTGATACGTTCGCCTTCGCCATGGAACGGCTTGACCTCGTGCAGCAGCCAGGAGGGGAACAGTACCAGCTGTCCGGCCTCAAGCTGCCAGCCCCGGTTCTGCGTGGTGAACTGACCCTGCATCTGAGCAATCCCGGCGTCGATGAACATGTTGGTCATGATGAAAGGATTGACGAACTGGAGCTGGCCACTGTCCTGCGAGTCGGGGTCGTGATCGCCACCGCTGACGCAGTAGACTCCGGACCAGGTGGCCATGGGATGGTTGTGCAGTCCAAAGTAACCGCCGCGACGGGTAACGTGGAACCAGGCGTCCACGCCGATGCGAAGTCTCTGGGCGAAGGCCTGATCGTAACCGTTGAGCTGCACCACGGTTCGCATCAGGTTCTCGAAACAGAACTCGCGTAACTTCTGCACCGGCGGGTCGGGCCATCTGAAGAGGTCGAAGTGGCTTTCGAAGAGCGCGTCATTGCGCTGGGTATACGGGTTCGGGTTGGCGTACCGGTTGCCAGCACGCTCGCGCTCCAGAAACAGCTGGTGCAGCTGAGCGTTCAGACCATCGGTATCCTCTCGCCGGGCGAAGGCCATCGGAACTGCAAAAGGGCTGTGGATCTTGATCATGCCGGCGCGTGAACTGGGCTGAAAGACATTACTCTACTGATCCTTCAATGATTGCCATTGAAGGCATAGTGTATCGCGTTGCTTTGAGCTCAAGCCACCCGGTTCCGGAACAGGGTTGGCTGGATTGTCAGAGGTTCTCGCTCCTGGCCGGGCCGGGAGCGAGGTCACGAATCATGATCAGGTCAGAGGCGTGTTATTCCTCGTTCCAGACCACAAGCTTCCAGTCTCGTTGCCGGCCAGCGCTGGCATCCAGTGCCAGGTGGTAGGTCTTGCCTTCCTCGACCACCAGGTCGATGGTGTTCGCTTCGGGGTTGCCGTAGTTTCGGCCCCGTCCCGTACCTGGAACCAGGTCAGCACGAACCTTGGCGCGCCGCGCCTGGATGGTGTACTCGCCCGGCTTGAGCCAGACACCATTCCGGCGCCCCTCGCCGACCCGCATGCCGTTGATTTCGGTAATCTCAACCGCATAGAGGTGGTGAGCCGTCTTCGAGACCGAACCCGTGACGTGTCCGTTGGGCTGTGACGGACTGACAAACCAGTCGCTTGCCCCGACACTGCCGGCAAACGCGCCGGCAAACACCATGCTGACGAACCCTGCAATTCTTGCGCTTGAATTCATGATAGTCCTCCTTAGAAACACACGTTCCCAAAGTATTAGGGACAAAATCGGCCCGAAAGTTTCACAGTAACGGCTTTTTCTCTCGACGGCATGTCCTGCTCACCCGATTTGCACCCGGCGCAACGGCAGTGCGCTTGAGCTGGACATGCGGTCAGTCACTGACGTCAGGGGCTCGCGGCATGTCCTGCAGGAAACGCTGTGCATTTTGCTGGGAAGCGCGGATATCACCGAGTGACCGGCAGTGAGTGGCCCTGAAATTGGTGCCTGTCTGCTGCACGCGCCGGCA
>SKXY01000058.1 GCA_007128175.1 Wenzhouxiangella sp.
GCCCCTTCCCGTCGATCACCGGAGCTGGATCAGGTCCATCGGGAATGGTCAGCATGGAGAAGAAGGGCGCAAGATGATGGCGCAGGGGGGTGCCGAACAGAAGATACCGGATTGCTTGTGAACGCAACGCCGAGGGCAGGCGACCGGTTCGGGTTCCGAGCCACATGCCGCCGGCCGCGCGATTCGCGGCGCGACGAAAGGCCCGGCGTCGATCGGATTCATAGCCGGCCAGCAGCGGTCCATGGGGTTGGCCTTCGCGGAGGGCTCGTCTCAACGATGCGGCCAGGTGCCACGCATCGGCGAGCCCCGTGTTCATGCCCTGTCCGCCGATGGGGCTCATGACATGCGCCGAGTCTCCGCAACAGGCGACGCGGGACCGGACATACCGTCGGTTCAACCTGCGCTCGGGCGTGAAAACACTGTGCCAGAGCTCGTCTTCCTCCGAAAGTTCGATTCCCGCCAGCGCGCGTACCCTGCGGCGCAGTTCGGCGGAGTGGCGATCAGACGAGGCCGGGTCGGCCAGAACCACCCACCGCCGTTTGTTCCGGGGCAGGGGAAATGACTCCACGGAACCACCCGGAGTGAAGAACAGGTGCGCCGTATGGTTCCACCCGGTACGATCTTCGTAATCGCCCATGAGAAAAGATGGGGCATAGGGCGTGCCGGGTGTATCGAGGTTCAGCATGTTTCGAATCCGGCCCGCCGCGCCGTCGCAGGCTGCCAGAAATGGTGTGCGCACGGTGTGGACGGTTCCGGTTTCGGCGTCGCGGAGTTCCGCGGTTACGCCGTTCGCATCCTGCTCCATGCCCGTCAATTCGGTGCCGGCACGAAACTCGATCGTCGTTTGCGCAACCGTGCGGTCTTCCAATATGCGCATGAGATTATGCTGGGGAATGGACAGAATGAACGGGTAGGGCCGCGGCAGGGCGGAGAAGTCCACGCGTCCCAGGACCCGGTCGGAGTCATGAACGACCGCCTGTTGCACGCGGCATCCCGCCGCCACAACCGCGTCCGACAAGTCCACGGCGCGAAACTTCATCAGGGTCGGCGGCATGATCCCGATGGCGCGGGAGTGTTGCGGCCGCTGTGTGCGCCGCTCTACCAGGAGACAGCGCACCCCGTGCGCGCCCAGCAGGTTGGCCAGAAAGAGGCCTACCGGGCCGGCGCCCGCGATCACCACCCCGGGATCTTCTTTCCGTCCGTTTCCCGTCATGGCGCTCCTGTAAGCTCCACCAGCGCGGCAAAGGCGGAAAACCCCGCGCCAAACGAAAGCAATACGCCCAGCTCTCCCGCGGATGGTTGCCTGGTCGCAAGCACCCGTTGCAGGGCGAACAGCACGGAGGGGGACGACATGTTTCCGTATTCGTGGAAGATGGCGACCGAAGGCGCCAGCGCGTCCTCCGGAATTCCCAGTTGCTGTCCCACCCGCTCCAGTACGGCCGTGCCGCCGGCATGCACCGCCCAGTGTGTGATGTCGTCCTGTTCCAGCCGGTGCGCCGCCAGCAACCGGGCCAGGGTCTGCCCGGCCAGCCGGGCTCCGATGACCGGGACGCGTGAATCCAGGTGATTGCGCAGACGCCCGCCGGATTGGGTATAGCGGAGATGATGCCGGTGTTCCGGATGCACGGAAGATTCGAACCCGAGTATGCGAACCGGACCTTGTTGAGGGGCGTCGTGTTCGTCCGGCATGGCCAGCACGGCCGCCGCGGCGCCGTCGCCGAAGATGGAATTGCTGACCACCAGGCCGGGTTCATTGCCCATGAAGAGCGTGGCCGAGCAGATTTCCACCGCCACGCAGAGCACGGGCCGTTGACCATTCATCGCCAGCCATCCCGTCGCGCATTCCAGGTTGGGCAGGGCCGCGCCGCAACCCATGCCCACGATGTCCAGGGTGCGCAGATCATGCGGCGCGCCCAGGTCCTCGACCAGGTAGGACGACAAACCGGGGCACACATATCCCGTGCAGGTGTTCACCACCAACCCGCCAAGATCGGTTGTGGAAAGACCGGCTGCGGTGAGCGCTTTCTCGGCGGCCTCCGCCGCGGTTTGGCGGGCGTGGGACAGGAAGCGGTCGTTCAGGCGGTCCGGATCGGTCTCGCACGCATCCTCTTTCCGCGCCATCCCGATGTAACGTCCGCGTACCGGTCCCTCCAGCAACAGGCGCCGGTACAGGTCGTGTTCCTCCGGGGCCAGGTTGAAATGGGCGACATAGAAATCATAGGCCTCGGATTGCGTCACATATAAGGCCGGGTTGGCGGTGCCCAAGGCGCGTATCATGCTGTTCATTTTCATGGGGCCGGATTGAAACATATCGCCCGGACAACCTAAAGGCAAACAACCACCGCTATGGGGCCAGGGCTTATGAGGCCGCGAAGGTGTCGATCATGAGTTTCACGTCGTCCGCCATGGGGTAGAGGATCGGGCATGTGCAACCGTGATCGATGTATTCCTGCACCTTCTTTTTGGCCTGATCCGGCGTGCCGCTGGCGGATATGCGATCAACCAGATCATCCGGCACGTATTGCATGGCCTTTTCGACCTGCTCTTTTGTGGCGGGCCAACCCAGGGTCTCCTGGATCTTGTCTACGACTTCCTGCGGCGTGTTGCTGGCCTTGGCGATATGCGGTTGCTGTGCGAGATACTGGGTCAACAGCCACTTGGCCGCATACCGCGCCTTGTTCTCGTCGTGATCCACGGAACAGACGATCAACTGGGGCCGGTCCAGGTCGTCCACCGAACGTCCCGCCTTCTTCGCGCCCGCCTCGAGCTGTTCCATGGCCTGGTCGTTGTAGTCGGGCGACACGCAATAATTAAGCACAGCGCCGTCGGCGATCTCGCCGGTGAGCTCCATCATCTTCGGCCCGGTCGCGCCGATCATGATGGGTACGTTACGCGGATCGGTATTGCCGTGCACCACGTCAAGCTTGATGCCGTTCACCTTGTGGAATTCGCCCTCGTACGTGACGGTCTCCATATTGAGCAGGCGGCGCAGGACCTCGACGGTTTCCCGCATGGCCTTGAGCATGCGGCGCCGCTCGATTCCCACGTTCTTCGCCAGCGGATCCCACCACGCGCCAATGCCGCAAATCACACGGTTGGGCGCCAGGTCGTCGAGCGTTAGAAAGGTCGAGGCCAGGAGGCCGATATTGCGCGTCCAGTTGTTGATGACGCCGGA
>SKXY01000040.1 GCA_007128175.1 Wenzhouxiangella sp.
AATGAGATCGCTGCGGCGGTCTCATTCCTGCCCGCTTTCGCGGGAACGACCTGGAATCCACCTCTTGATGCTCCCCTTCGCCTTGCGCAGCAGACCATCCCCCCATACCGCCCTGGCACCGGGACCATTCCGGCGGAACAGTCGATGACTCATCAGCCTCCGTCCGCCGTCAACCCAGTCCGCCTTGTAGGCCTCTTCACCGCGAAGAAAGTCATAGCGGGTGAATCCGGAGCGCAGGGCGTCGGCAAAGGTTTCTCCGATCAGCACCAGGCCGACGCTGCGTGAGCGCCATTCGGGATCCATGCCGGACTGGTAGTAATAGAACGTCTTGCCACGGGTCAGCGCATAGACACTGGCCACTGCACTGCCCTGCACCCAAAGGGTATACAGGCGAACATGGCCCTTGGCCGCCAGGCCGATGAGCGCCTCGCGATGAAAAGCTTCGACTGCCGCACCTTCAATGCCCGATGATCCCCCGGCCTTCGCCCAGCGCAGCCGATGCAGACGAAAGAACTCACTCAGGGCCGGTGCCAGTGTGTTCGGGTCCCTACACAGGTCAACACGAAACCCCGGTTGACTTGCCAGCCATTTCCGACGTCTGCGATAGTTTTCACCACGACGGGATTGCCGCAGAAACACCTCAGGCGACTGTTCCGGATCGAGATCACCGGCCGGGCACAGCAGCCCCGGTGTCGATTGCAGTTCGTATTCGTCGCCCATTGCCTGGCAAAGATGCTGTGCCGTACTCGAGTGCTCATCCATGTCACGCAGTTCCAGCAAGTCCCAGCTTTCCTGCCGAGCGAATAGTGCCTGCGCAGAAGCCGCGACCACCGCCTTTTCCCAACCGGGCTCGATCAAGGCGTCGAGGTAGTCACTGCCGACATGGTCATCGCCAATGAACCGCAGTCTATGCACGCGTCGCAAGCCGACCCGGGTGACTTCGAGGCTCAGTGGCAGCAGCCCCCGCGCGATGCCACGAGTGTCGCGGGCAATGAGCACCCGGGGCTTCCTGGTCCCGCCCAGATGCCGCCACCAGGCAAGCTGCCAGTCCCGGGTCATGAAGACATCGGCGTCGGCGACTTCGTACAATCGCTGCCATTCGGAGCCGAGACCAATCAACGCTCTGGTGTCAGTGACCGAATCGATCGTCAGTGCCGGTTTGTGGGTGGCATCATCCATGGGCGACGGCGGCTGGATCCATTTCAGGTTCGCTGGCTCGCAATGCCAGCTTCACCTCGTCGGCAATCCAGTCCATGGTGGCCGGTGACAGATCCTGGTGACAGGGAATCTCGAGGATGTGGCGACGGGCGCGCATGGCCTCGGGGAATTCGACCGGATCACAGGACGGGTGATGCTCACCCCAGAAATCGATTGCACGAATTCCGCGCCCCTCCAGCCGCTTCAGCATGGCCGGCTTGTCGTTGACCCAAAGCGGGTAGAACAGTGGACATACACCGGGATCAAGACGATCGAACAGTGACGGGGAAAGGCCATCGAGTCGTTCGAGCAGCATCAGATAGTTCCGCCGCCGGGTTGCCACGATCGTATCCATCGATTGCCTTCGAGCGATTGAAAGTGTCAACGGCGAGATGCCCAGATCGGCATGCTCTGGATTGAAGTGCATGGTCCCGACAGCAACTCGTTCAATGCGCGTAATGTCAACCACGCCATGAGCCAGGCGACGGATGGCAGCACGCAGCAAGCTGCCCACCGCTCCAGCCCGCATTTCCAGGTTCAAGAGCATCGACGAGAGTGTCAGGCTGAGCACAGTCGCCATCGGCGGAGATCGCAACTTTTTGCATGTCCCGTGCCTGGGCTTGTTGAATTTCAATGCACCGCCATTGGGCACGGGCAGCGACTTGTAAAGGCAGAAAATGCTGACATCACCGCGAGCACCCAGGTCAAAGGTGCCGTCGGTCGACAGCAAGGACAGGGCGCAATCTTCAATCAGACTCACCCCGTATTCATTGGCAAGCTGGCGCATCCGTACGGCCGGACCGGGGAAGCCCGCATAGTGAATCAAGTACAAGGCACGGGTATTCGGGCCTATGCGTCGTTCAAGGTCGGCCAGATCGACCTGCCAGTGTGCGTCCACCTGGTAAAACACCGGAAGCGCCCCGGCGGCAGCCACGGCTTCGACCTCGACCCCATGATGGTAGGCCGGCATGAGGATTTCACCGCCACCAAGATCGAGCAGGCGGCAGGCCTCGACGATTGCGTTGCGGGCAAGGAAGTACCAGTGGACATCGCCGCCGGCAAATGGTGGCAGGCGCTGGGCCCTGGTCCGCCCCAGCAACATGGACGGATACAGCGTGGGTGTATCCGGAATAAGGCGAGCATTTTTCATGACTGGAACTTCCCCCTCCATCGACGTACTCCTGGTACGAGTTGAAACTTCAGTGTTCGCAGGATTTTTCCGTAAGGCGTGTTTCGAAAGACAAACAGCCAGTCCTGCGCACAAGCGATCGGCTTCCAGTCCTGTTTCCAGGGCATGTCCTCGCCGAGAAAGTCAACACGGTCGAGCTTGCGTTCAACACCATCTCGAAGCACCTCGGCCATCAGCAACTGACCGGGGCTGTAGCGGGAATAGTTCTCGTCATAGGCCGGCTTGAGCAGTGCATAGCAACCCCTATGCTCGATGCCGTACTGGAAGGCAATCATGTGTTCATCCAGATACAGCGCCCAAAGCGCAAGCTGGCCCTGCGAGGCCAGAACTCGGGCCAGATCGGTATAGAAACCCAGTGTGGCGGCATCCTGGGCAATGGCGGTTCCGGCAACCCCCTTCCAGCCGCTGAGCTCCAGAGCGATACCCGCGGCAACCAGCGCATCCGATCCCGAACAGCGCTCGACCCGCACCACGCCAAGCGCTTCCAGGCCATGGCGGCGGCGGCGAAGATTGGCCCTGAAACGACTTGTCAGTTGGCTCTCCAGTTCCGGCCATGTTGGCGGCAGAAGGCGGCATGGAGATTGCGTCCCGGGCCATCGTCCGATGAAGAAACCTTTCTTTCTTGCCACCTGTTCCAGCGCACGGGCGCGTCCCTTTCGCGGCAAATCGGTCAAAATCAGGGCATCCCAGTCCCGCTGCTCAGCCAGAAAGTCCAGAAACATCGCACTGGCCATTTCCGGCTGATCTGCGATCAGATCGAAACGCGCCGAATGCAGGTTGGCTGCACTGCGCAACTCGCGCAGCGGCAAGCCGTGCAGAACGGTCCAGCGGCGCAACAGTGGCAGGGCCGCAACCAGGCAATCGGTCTCATCGCGCAAGACCAGCACAAAGAGGCTTCCGTTGGAAAAGTGATCGAGCCAGGTGCTGAGGAATTCATGACGATGAAAAATCTGATCGTCCGTACGGCTGACCAGGGCATTCCATTCACTCCGCAATGCAGCAAACTCGCTGTGTTCGGAAACAGCTTCAACCTGCAAGGCAGACGAATGGACTGGCATCTCCCTCAGCAGCATGTCCCGACCTCAGTGCGGCAACGCACGAATTCAGGCATGGATTTGTGCCAGAGTCGCAGTATCCCCTGCATCCATGTCCCCAGGAAACAAGAGCCGCCATGCCTACACTGCAATCTCTTTCCCTGCTTCCACTTCTTTTCGTGCTGAGCTTTCCAGCCGATGCAGCCGAGACCTGGTATGTGCGAGCCGACGGCGGCAATGCCAGTGAGTGCGATGGCACGGCAGACCTCGCCTACGATGACAGCGGCGACAATCAGTCCTGCGCCTGGTCGCACCCATTTATCGCCTTGCCTCCCGGTGGCCGGGCACGTATCAGCGGCGGCGACACACTTCACATCGGCCCCGGCAGTTACCGGATGGGACTCGGTGCACCAGCCACCGAGAACTGCGATGCCGCTTACAGCTGGGAATGTCATATGGCCCTCATCCCCAGCGGACCGACCCCGGACCAGCCGACCCGGATACTCGGGCACGGTCATGATGATGGATGCACGGATGCGCCGCAGTTGTGGGGTACCGAGCGCTCCTGGATGGTCATCAACCTCGAAGGCAGCGATCACGTGGAACTGGCCTGCCTCGAGATTACCGACCGCGGCAGCTGTATCGAGGCGCATTGCCACAACGGGCGATGTGACGGCGAAGTCGCTGCCTGCCAGAGAGATCAGCCTCCATTCGGAGACTGGTCGCCAACCGGAATTTCGGCGCGTGATTCCAGTCACGTGCTGTTGCGCAATCTGAACATTCACGGTATGGCCAATCGTGGAATCTATGCCGGGCGCTTGAGCGACTGGACACTGGAGCGCGTAACGATTCGAGCCAATGGCTGGGCAGGCTGGGACGGCGACATTGGCCCGGACAGCGCCAACAGCGGGGAGATTGTTCTCCGCCAGGTCGAGATTGCCTTCAATGGCTGTGCCGAAAGATGGCCGGACGGAGAAATATTCGGCTGCTGGGCACAGGGCGGCGGCGGCTATGGTGACGGTATCGGAACCGCCGAGACCGGCGGACACTGGATCTTCGAAGACAGCAGGGTTCACCACAACACTTCCGACGGCATCGACCTGCTCTACATGACCGATGACGGACAGGTCACGATCAGCCGCACCCGTGTGGAAGGCAATGCCGGCAATCAGATCAAGGTTTCGCGCAGCAGCCGGATCAGCGACAGCGTGATCATCGGCAACTGCGGATACTTCACCGATCATGCCAACATGCATGATTCGGATCACTGTCGTGGACTGGGCGATGCCATTTACCTCGGACTGGACAGCGGCTCGCAGACCACACTGTCCGACAACATCATCACCGGCCAGGGCAACTGCCTGATCAGCACCGGCGGCAGCGATCGCCATTCGGACCTGACCATGAGCGGCAACTTCCTTCTGGGGATGCCTTACTGGCATGACAACCAGACCAGAAGTTGTCTGTTTTATGCCGATTCGAGTCGCGGTACGGTGAGCTGGGAGGACAACGTCATCGAAGGAGTCCGCCACGGTTACTGTCCCGGAGACAGCCGCTGTGATCCCTGCTGCGGCCATTGAGGATGATGTCGTTGTGCATTCTGACCCGTTCATGACCGGAAGCATCGATGCGGAACACCGGCCCGGAAACGAGCCATTGTCCGGCAACCTGGAGAACCTGATTGTGGACAAAGACTCGATCCTCTGATGCTTTGGGAATCTGCTTCCGTTCATATGATCATCACCCTGACGGCATGGGGCACAATCCTCTGTTCGCTAGCGCACAGAGCGTGAGCGACCGGAAGACCACGATGATTTCGTTGGAGCTCGGCCAGGAGTAGCCATACTTGGCGGCAGAAGCCGTGCCGACGCGCTGACCACCCGGTATCCATCGGGCACGTCGGTCACCACAACCGTATTGGCACCAACGATCACGTCGTCACCAATCCCGACAGAACCAATCACCATCGCACCCGCTCCGACATAGACCCGGTCTCCGAGCACGGGATAGCCATCAGAACGTCCGGCACCGCGTGAACCGATCGTCACCCCCTGTCCGATCGAACAACCGGCACCCATTGTGCAGTGGAGCACAATTCCGCCGAAGTGGCCTATGTAGAAGCCGGGCCCTATTCTGCAGTTGCTCGAGATACTGATACCGAAAAGAATCTGCACCAGGAAGTCGAAAAGGCGGTAAATCAGCTTGATCGGAAAAGCCAGCCAGCGTGGACGGATGAGACGACTCCATCGGCCCAACCGAAAGACGGCTATAGCCAGAAAGCCAAACTCGGTGGCAGCAGCAAGGCGAGCGCGCAAGGGGCCATGAATGCCAATCATGGTCGCCAGGTATCGTTGATAATCGGCACGGAAATCACTGGCTGGCTTCTCCCTGTCGTTCATCGGCGTTGCTCAGCTCAGACTGCTTGGTGTGGTGCTTGACTATCGAGCAAAACACTCCTGGCGGTCTGTTCGATAACCGACATTGCACACAGGGTTTGTCAGAAAACGGCCCTGAATCGGCTGGCTTTGATCATGAGCACTCCGTGATTCGGCCAGGCCGGTCAGATATCTCAGATGTCGACCAGGTCTCCAAATCTCAGCCCCCGAGCCAGCAAGCTCGGGTGTGGAGCATACCCGCGTTGCCAGTGGGCCAGCCCGACCCGGTCACGTGCAATGCTCAAGCTGAACAGGTGGCGCGGTTTGATCGAGCAATTGTCAGCACCCGCATGCATGATGTCGCTGCGATAGATGATCACGGTCCCTTTTCTCGGGGTCGTCCTTACCTGAGTGAAGTCAAGCAAGTCACGACGATGCCTGAACATGCGCCAGAGGTTGAGCGGATTGAGCATCATAAGGTTGAACTGGTAGGTCTTGCCAAGCAGAAACCGAAGCAGATTGGGTTGGTGGTCATCCTGCCGCCGCGAGAAGACCCGATCGACAAACTCCCCGGGCGCCAGTTCCGGATGGCATGCTCGGCGCATGGAAAACAGCTTGCGCAGGTTGTTCCTCAGCACAATCAGATTGGATCTTATTCGGAAGAGTTCAGCCAGCTCATAGGCCTTCCCTCCCAATTTCATCTGCCCCCCGCCATAGCGGTGCGTGCCAGGCACGAATACAGTCCCTCCCTGGTCTGGATCAACATCATCAACTGCTACAAATATGGAAATGGCTCCGTAGGGATCATGATGAAAGTACTGATGAGAACAGCCAAGGTAACTGGTCAGAGTGGTTATCTCCATCACGGCCCTGGACTGCCCGCAATACTCCGACAGGACCGGTTTCAGACGTCGGCAGACCATTCCGGAATAGGCAAGGACCTCGGGCGTACTGGGCAGGGAACAGAAGTCCCTCCTGCGGTGGTGGTTGTCCGTTTCACTGGCAAAGGAGGCCTGCCTTCTTTCCGGATCGTCAAGTACCGACTGAATCAGCGCCCGGCCCGTGTCAGCCTCGTCCACTGACAAGGCGCATGGAACAACGACGAACCCGTTCTCGTCCAGACTGTCACACACGCGCTGCGCACAAGCGGCAGTCAACTGCCCTTCAGCGTCGAGATTCGCCTCGATTTCGTATTCGGCCCATGCCAGTCGTTTCTCAAGCGACTGCCAGGACGCGCCCGATTCATCACATTCGTGTCTGGGGCCTTGCTCCTGCGAGTCAGTTGCGTACCTCATCTCCAAGCCGTCCCAAGCGAATGGTCACGCCGAGACTGTCGTTTGCACCTGGTTCAACCGTCTGTACGCCAGCGTACACTGGCGCCAGGGTTGCGGCGAGCCGGACGGTCTCATGTACGCTACCGTACAGACCGAAATGCTGATCTGAACGATGCTAATGGCAGTTTCCTTTTCTGGCAGGGTGATTCACTCATGCTTGAGAGAACCATCTCATCTTGTGCTGGACACCTATTTCCACGACCCAGACGCATGACATGGCATTCTCGAATCTGGCTCCAGACCGGATTCAGGTGCACGCCGCTCAATCAACCCAGCCACTGGCGCTCATGCTTGTGCAGAGTGCCTGAGCACTGCGTCAGTGCGGATGGCCCCGTTTTCTTTGAATTTTCCATACCGGACCATTCCGTTTTCTCGACCTGGACGGTCAAGTTTCGGGAACCGGTCAGCTGAGACTGGAGATGTCGCTGGAATCCACAGAGCGCTGGACTGATGTCACACAAGCACCTGGAGAATCGTCAAGGCTTCGGGAGCCAGGAACCGGACTTGAAATCCGGAGCAATTGCAACCCGGACATTTTCAGTCAATTGCAACCTGAGTGGGATGAGCTTTGTGCACGCGCACATGTGAAGAGTCCGTTTCTTGAATGCAGGTGGTTTCGATCCTGGTGGCAGGCGTTCGGCAAGGATCACCAACTGCAGTTGGTCACCATCCGTCGCAGTGGACAACTGCAAGGGGTCTTGCCGTTGATGTTGAGTCAGGCCTGGATCTTCGGCATCCCCTGCCGTCGTCTCGGCGCCATCAGCAACGAACATACCCCGCGTTTCGACTTCATTCTTTCAGACGAATCAAAGCAGATTCACCAGGCAGCCTGGGAGTACCTTCTTGCCCGCCAGCCTGAATGGGATATTCTCGATCTTCCCCGATTGCCTGAAACTTCTGAAACACTTCATCTTCTGAGCCGATTCGCCGATGAGAGAGGCATTCGTCACAGTATATGGAAGAAGGCTCCCGGCTCGCCTTGGGTCGATATGGAAGCCAGCTGGGGATACTACCTTCAGCAGCGAAGTGCCGGTTTTCGCAAGTCCCTGCGACGTAAGTTTCGCCAGTTGTCCAGTGCAGGCCGATACGTACTTGAAACGGTGACAGAACCGGATGCAATCGACCAGGCACTTGCTGATGGTTTCCAGATCGAGGCCAAGGGCTGGAAGAATCGTAGCAAGACAGCAATCGCCACTCAGACCGAGGCCCTGGTCTTCTATACCAGGCTGGCCCGTGATCTGGCGGAAACTGGAAATCTGCGCCTGCACTTTCTCGCTCTGGACGACAAGCGGATAGCCTTCGACTACAGTATTTTCAGGCACAATCGTCTCTATTCGCTGAAGTCAGGGCTGGATATCGATCATGCAAAGCACTCTCCAGGGACCTTGTTGCTTTATCTGATCCTCGAGAAAGCACATGGCGAGGAACTGCTCGAGTTGGATTTACTTGGAACCGCAGATGAGTTCAAGATGCAGTGGACTCGCAACACGCGCCCCAATCCCTGGCTACTGGTCTACTCCGACTCGATTCGGGGTCGCTTGCTGTTCTTGCTGAAAGTCAGGGCAGTGCCCGCCATCAAGAGGATGATTCAACGCTTTCCCGCAACAATGCGCCGCAAAGATCAAACATGACAACCGGGATCATGCGGAAAGGAAGATTCAATCATTGGGTGAGTTCCTCGAAGCTGTCTGGTCAAACTCCTGAGTAGCACGTTGCAATCCGGATTGATGACTGACCTTGTCGGATCGGCACATGCCCTGAGCCGCCAGAGTGCCAGTCCGGTCGTTCCGACCGGCTGCCGATTTCTCTTGAAGCAGGGCGTCATAGGTTGCCAGCAAGCGCTGTCCGATTGCGGTCCAGCCATAACGCTGTTCGACCAGCTCGCGGGCTCGCCGCCCCAGGCTCCGGCGGAGCTCGGGGTTGTCCAGCAGCCGTCTCACGGCTTCTGCAAATTCTTCCGGCGTATCAGCCAGCAACACATTCTGTCCGTCGATCAGCTCAATGCCCTCGGCACCCACGCGCGTGCTGACAATGGCCTTGCCCATGGCCATGGCCTCGAGAATTTTCAAACGGGTGCCACTGCCGGCACGCAGCGGTACGACAAACACGGCGGTCTGTTGGACCAATGGCCGCAAGTCGTCCACGAAGCCGGTGAAGTTGACCCGTCCGGCCAGGGATTCGGGGACTGAAAGCAATTGGTTTCGCCCGATCACTTTCAAGTGCACTCCGGGACGGTCAGCCATCAAGGGGAGGATTTCACTCAGCAAGTAGGTGATCCCGTCCCGATTCGGAAACCAGTTCATGTGACCCACGAAAACCAGTGACTCGGGCTGCTCTTCCTCGGGCGCGCCCGGCCTGAAAAACTCGAGATCCACCCCGTTGGGAATGATGCTCACACGGCATTCTGGCACCAGGTTACGCAAGCGAACGGCGTCGTGCTGCGAACAGGTAAGCACCTGGTGTGAGCGAGCGCATGCTTCGAGCTCGAAGCGCTCCAGGCCCTGGTTTGCCACGCGAAGCATCAAGCGACGGAACGGATTACGCTCGATATCAATGCGCTTGCGAGCCAGAACGCTTTCGACATTGTGCTCGTTGAGTACAACCGGTATTGAATCGGGCGTGCGGTCCAGCAACCCGGCCACGGCCAGGATATCCAGGTGCACCAGGTCCGCCTGTCCGACCAGGCGATCGAACAGCTGCTGCAAGGCACGCGTCTGGTAACGCAGATCGAGCAGTGGGCGACGGGTCAGGATTCGTCCCATGCCCAGAGCCAGAAGCGGACCAGGTTGGTTCAGGGCTGGCAATGCAACCCGGTGGAGACCGGCAAGCAGGTCGGTGAGCTCGGCTGCCGGCACGGTCGGGTCGTCCGGCCTTTGCAGACTGAGCAAAGTGACCTGGTGAACGCTGGCGGCGGCGCGCAACAGGTGCCAGGCGCGCAACTGATGCCCCTCCAGCGGAGGATAAGGCAAGCGGCTGGTGACAAAAAGAATACCCGCCATGTTCAACCCTTCCACAGACGTGAGGAATCGCGTCTGGCCAGGTACGCGGGCAAGGACAGCAAGGCGGCGGCATTGAGCAGCAGAAAACTGCCGGCTGCCGGAGCCATCGGCACTTTTCGAGCCAGACCCGGCGCCATCAGCGCAACCAGGGCAACGCCATAGGCGGCGAGCTGCAACCAGAGCGCCCCGTCCAGCACGATGCCGTGACCAAGTATCGAGACTAGCAGGGCGACCAGCAAGGCCCAAGGGGCCAGCAGGCGCGAGAGCTTGTGCGAGGACCAGGCGAAGAACACCCGATTGCGCCAAGGCAGCAGCAGCCAGGGTGCCAGTGCAATCAGTTGCCAGTTGCCGCTCAGGGTCCGGATCTTGCGGCTGAACTCCTGTCTTGGCGGTGTCGGGGCCGGCTCGGTAGCCAGCGCCTCGGCAACATAGGCCACTCGATACCCGCGCTGAACGATCTGCAGGGGCGTATAGACATCATCAAGCAGTAAGCCGGCAGGCAGCGGCTCGAACAGCTCACTGCGGATGGCATATATGGCGCCGCTCGCCGCATGGGCCCACCCCAGGCCGGATTCGGCCTCGCGCAGCGCGCTTTCCAGCCGCCAGTAAAAACCGCCCGCTTCCGTGCCGTGCAGCACCAGCCGACCACTGGCCACCCCGACCCCCGGGTCGGCAAAGGCAGCAACCAGGGCAGCGACGGCATTGGGGGAAAAGTCCTGGCGGGCATCGGCAAACACGGTCAGGGGTGTCGTGACCTGTTCCATCGCCGCGCTCAGTGCCACCGCCTTGCCGGCCGGCTGCTTCAGTGTGATCACACGGACTCGCGAATCATCAACAGCCCTGACCCGATCGGCGGTGTCATCGCTGCTGCCGTCATCGGCAATGAGAATCTGCAGCGCATCCGGCGGATAGTCGCTTTCGAGCAGGTTGTGAATTCGAGCCTGAATTCTCTCGCCTTCATTGCGAGCGGCAATCACCACGGTCACAGCAGCGCAGTTGTTGAACGACGCCTCCGGCAATGCCGTTGGTTGCTGGTGACGACGGGCCAGCATGATGGCCAGCAGTGGATAGCCCATGTAGGCCCAGGCAGCCAGCGCCATGGCCAGGATGAAGATCACCAGGGCCATCAGCGCACCCACACCCGGCGCAGCCGGTCAAAACCCCGGTCGCCCAGCACCTGCTTGGGCAGTTGCATGGCCTGGTGGCGCCAGCGAATCCGCCTCACCGCCGCACCACGCCATTGGATGATCTGACCGAAAGCCCGAGAACTGATCCCGCGAGTGATCGCAATGCGATCAATGCAATCGCCGGCCCGGGTGGTCCGATTGTCGCCCGGGCGGGAACCCAGAATGCTGAGATAGCCGGCGGCCCGTGCTGCCTGCCGCTCTCGCAAGCCGCCGCGGCCACCGGGCAGTGACAACAACACCACTTCCCGACCGATAAGCTGCTCGAGGAAATCCCGGCTCGTGCCGAGTTCCAGCCTCAGGGCCAGGGGTGACAGGGTATTGAGAAAGCGATGACTGGCACCGTGCGAGCCGATGACCATGCCGGCATCGGCCAGATCACGCAGGTCACCGGCCGAAACCATGCCGCGCTGGCCGACGAAATGCCGGGTGATGAAAAAGACGGCTCCCATGCCCAGCTCCTGCAGTATCGGCAAGGCCGTATCCATATTGCTGATGTCACCGTCATCGAATGTCACCAGCACCA
>SKXY01000087.1 GCA_007128175.1 Wenzhouxiangella sp.
GCGCGATAGGCGGTTCGGTGGAAAGCGTAATCGAAGTCAAAGGGGGTGAAGCTTTGAAGGGTGGTGGCCAGGGACGGAATCGAACCGCCGACACGGGGATTTTCAATCCCCTGCTCTACCAACTGAGCTACCTGGCCCCTGATTGTGCTTTTTTCCGAGTGTGCTCCCGGAAAGCCGCACATTAAACCGTTTTCGGGCGGGGAAGTCAAGCCGGGCTTGCCCGATCGTTTTGACTCGCCCCCGGTCATTGGATGATGTGGCGCTCGAACTGCCTGTCATGGCAGGAGTTTTCTCCCGAACCAGGTTGTCAGTCCACCGCAACATGTCGATGCTATATTGTCGTTCGGGTATGACCGGAGGTGGTTTGATGAAGGCGATAGCCCTGATTTTCACGGGAGTTCTGCTGGCCGGTTGCACAACCCAGGAACGTCGACCGACGCTGGAGCAGGTCGAGGAAGTATATCTGCGCCACGCCGGCAGCGAGGTCCAGCACGTCATGTTCAGCACCATCCGCGGTTGGCGGCCGGCCGGTGTGCGAATGCTGGTGATCGAGTTCGGTCCGCGACGCGATTACCTGGTCGAACTCACCCCGCCATGTGAAATGAACCTGCGCTTCGAGCCGGTGATTCGCGTGGTCAATACCCAGCGCGGCATACTCAGCCGGTTCGACAGCATCCAGGTCGGACGGGATGTGTGCCGGATCGTCAGTCTCCGGCGCATCGACATGAACGATGTCCGCGCGGATCTGGAGAGCTTGCGGCTCGATACGCCGGCGGGCAACGAGCGTATCAGCGAGGAGCCGGGCTGATCAGGATTCCGGCGGAACATAACCGTCGGCGCGGTCATAGTTGCCTCCGAACAGAAAGGCCTCGGCCTGCTCCTCCAGGTACTTGCGGTGCTCAGGATCGATTGGGCTCAGGCGCTTCTCGTTGATCAGCATGGTCTGATGCGCCAGCCATTTCTGCCAGGCTTCCTTCGATATGTTGTCGTAGATGCGTTTTCCCAGCTCTCCCGGCAGTGGCTGGCGGGGCAGCCCTTCGCCTTCGCGACCCAGGTACTGGCAGTGAATGGTGCGGCTCATGGACAGTTGCGGCTTTCCTGAATTCGAGGGGCCATGATATCAGGGTGTGTCCGGCATCATCCTGCCGGCCTCTATGATCCGCCGGATTGGGCGTGGCAGACCGGATTGCAGTGCTTGTTCCGGTCGCATCCAGGCCAGGTTGTCGGCGTCGGAAATGCGGGTCGGGTCGGTCAGCCGGATTCGTCGGACTTCGATATCGAGGATGAAATGGGTGAAGTGGTGTTCGATGCTCTGGTGCGCCTCGCCACTGTCCGTCGAATCCAGCTCGTCAAGTCGGGGTAGGGACCACAGGCCGCCCCAAATGCCTGTCGGGGGACGACGCTGCAGCAGTAGTTTGCCCTGCCGATTTTCCACCAGTGCCAGGGTGACGGCACGACGTGGCCGCTGTCGTCTCGGCTTTTTTGTCGGCAAGTCGGTGACGCGATCCTCGATGCGGGCGGTGCAGTCGGCAGCCACCGGGCAGTCGCTGCAGGAAGGTGCGCGCGCGGTGCAGAGTTTGGCACCGAGGTCCATGATGGCCTGGGTGTAGTCGCACGCACGCGTCGCCGGGGTGTGTGCATCCGCCTCTTGCCACAAGCGTCGCGCGACGGCGGCACGTCCCGGCCAGCCCTCGATACCGGAATGGCGGGCCAGGACCCGCTTGACGTTTCCGTCGAGTATCGGCGCACGTCGATCGTGGGCCTGTGCAACGATGGCATTGGCGGTGGATTCGCCAATGCCCGGGAGCTCGCGCAGCAGGGCAGGGTCTGAGGGCAATTCACCCGCGTACTGTTCCATGCAGGTTTTCGCGGTGGCGTGGAGATTGCGGGCGCGGGCGTAATAGCCGAGTCCCGACCAGAGTGCCAGCACATCGTCCAGTTCCGCCGTGGCCAGCGCTATCAGGTCAGGGAAACGCTGCATGAAGCGCTCGAAGTATCCGGTGACCGTCGCCACCTGGGTCTGCTGCAGCATGATCTCGGCCACCCAGACCCGATAGGGCGTGCGGTCGACCTGCCATGGCAGGTCATGGCGGCCGTGGGATTGCCACCATTCGAGAAGTCGGTTGGCGAATGTTCTTGTTGAGGTCATGGGGTTTTTGGGGGAATGGGGTGGCGCGGCGAGCTGCGAATCGTGAGTCGGAAAACGTGAAACGGGGGATTGCTTGTCGGCTCCATTTTCTAGGGGTGGCCAACGGCTACGGACCAGCCATTGGCCCGCTCGACTGGGGCGAAGCTTCAGCGCGAATCCCCGTTTTACGTTTTCCGATTCCCGTTTGTGATCCCGACGATTTTGCCAAGCGTTACCAGCGCTCCGTCATGCATCTCCGCGACCGCCGACAGGCAGAACCGCATGCACGAACGTGCCGGCATCGAACGGTCGCAGGTCGGCCGCCGTCTCGCCCACGCCGATAAAGCGAATCGGGATCTTCAATTCTTCGGCCATGGCGAACAGGACGCCGCCGCGGGCCGTGCCGTCGAGCTTGGTCACCGTGATGCCGGTCAGCTCCACGGCCTGGTTGAAGTGCCGTGCCTGGGCCAGGGCGTTCTGGCCGGTACCGGCGTCAACCACCAGCATGGTCTCGTGTGGTGCTTCCGGATCGATTTTCCTCATTACCCGCCGGACCTTGGACAGTTCGGCCATGAGATGATCCTGGGTGTGCAGGCGGCCGGCGGTATCTGCGATCAGCACATCCACACCCCGTGCCTTTGCCGAGTGCAGCGCGTCGTAGATGACCGCAGCGGTATCGGTACCGCTGTGCTGGGCGACGACCGGCACGTCGTTGCGTTCGCCCCAGGCCTGGAGTTGCTCAACGGCCGCCGCGCGGAAGGTGTCGCCGGCGGCCAGCATGACCGACTTGCCTTCATCGAGGTAGCGGCGGGCGAGCTTGCCGATGGTGGTGGTCTTGCCGACGCCATTGACGCCCACCATCAGAATCACGAACGGCTTTTTGTCCGGGTCGATGGCGAGGAACTGCTCGCAGGGTTCGACCAGATCGTAGAGTTCAGCCTGCACGGCCGGCAGCACCTGTGAAGGTTCCTTGATCACGCCCTGGCGAATCCCTTCGCGCAGGCGATCGATGACGCGGGTGGTGGCGGTGATGCCCATATCGGAGGTCAGCAGCGTGGTCTCGATCTCTTCGATCAGGTCCTCGTCGATTGTGGTGGCCGCGCCGATCAGGCCGAAAAGGCCGCCTAGACTGGTGCGGGTGCGCTCCAGACGGGCCTCGAGCGGGTCGACGCCGGCCTTCTCGACCGGGCGGACCTGGGTGGTTTCCACGCCCTTGCCGGATTTCTTGCGACGGAAGATTGAAAACATTGGGGGGGTTAATGGGTTAATGGGTTAATGAGTTAATGGGGTTCAAGGCTCAAGGCTCAAGGCTCACGGCTTACCCCTCACGCTCCAAGGCCGTTATGCTAGCACCATGACGGGGAAGATTCGCATCATTGGCGGTCGGTGGCGAGGCCGCAAGCTTTCCGTGCCTGAACGTCCCGGATTGCGTCCGACGGGAGATCGGGTGCGTGAGACCTTGTTCAACTGGCTGCAGTCCGAAATTGTCGGTGCGCGCTGCCTGGATCTGTTCGCCGGTAGCGGGGCACTCGGGCTGGAGGCAGCATCCCGCGGGGCGAGCCGTGTGGTCATGGTCGAACACGACCGGGTTCTGGCCGACAGCCTGCGGCAAGCGCAGCAGTGGCCGGGAGGGGAGGTGATCGATGTGCGCCATGGGGATGCCCTGTGCTGGCTGAAAAGTACCGGTGAGACCTTTGATATCGTCTTCGTCGATCCGCCGTTCGGGGCCGGACTGCAGGCGCGGGCGCTGGCCGCCCTGGTTGAGTACGGGGTGCTGGCCGATGGGGGGCGGGTTTACGTCGAGCAGGGCTTTGACGAGAATGTTGCCAATCTCGAACACTTTGAACCCGTGCGCGACAAGCGGCTCGGCAAGGTGCGAGCGCGGTTGCTGGGGCACTTGCCCTCGCGGCCGCTATAATTCGGGATTCGTCTCAGGAAAAGATTCGCCATGCAACCGGATTACAGCATCGCCGTCTACCCGGGCACTTTCGACCCGTTGACCAATGGTCACACCGACCTTGTTGCCCGGGCCTCGCGCATGTTTCGCAAGCTGATCGTCGCCATTGCCGAAAGCCCGCACAAGCAGCCGGCCTTCGGTCTGGAGCAACGAATTGAGCTGGCACGTGATGTGTTGGGTGAGGAAGGCATCGACAATGTCGAGGTGGTCGGCTTCGACAGCCTGCTGGCACATTTCGTACAGCAGGTGAATGCCGGCGTGCTGCTGCGGGGGCTGCGTGCGGTGTCGGACTTCGAGTACGAGTTCCAGCTCGCTTCGATGAATCGTCACCTGGTGCAAGCCGTGGAAACCGTGTTCCTGACTCCGGCCGAACAGCACAGTTTCATCTCCTCGACCCTGGTCAAAGAGATCGCCCGTCTCCACGGTGATGTCGACCAGTTCGTGCATCCCCGGGTGGCTGCAGCGCTCAAGGCTCGTTACGCGTGAGCAGCGTTCCCCCAACTTCTTCTTCCCATTCAATTATCTGTCAATTTGTCATGATCAAGTCCATGCGAGTCCTCGTTGTCATCGTGTCAATGCTGCTGGTATTTCCGACGTGGGGTGAACGTCCCGGTCGCGCCGCCGTGTCCTCGGCCCACGAGGCGGCGACTGCCGCCGGGGAGGAGATCCTCAGGCGGGGAGGCAATGCTTTCGATGCCGCCGTGGCGGTTTCGGCGGCACTGGCCGTGGTCGAGCCGGAGTCCTCGGGGATTGGCGGTGGCGGCTTCTGGCTGCTGCACCTGGCCGAAGACAATGCTTCGGTAATGGTTGACGGGCGTGAGACCGCCCCGGCGGCGGCGACGTCGGACATGTATCTGGACGAGGAAGGAAACGTCAATCGGGACTTGGCGACCAATGGTCCGCTGGCGGCCGGCATTCCCGGCGCCCCGGCGGCCTGGGTGCACATTGCCGAGAAATATGGCACGTTGCCATTGGGCGACCTGCTTGCCCCGGCCATCCGGCTAGCCGAAGAAGGTTTCGAGGTCGACGCCAAGTATCAGACGCTGCTCAATTTCCGCAGCCACGTCATGCTGCGCTGGGCGGAGACGGCCGAGATCTTCATGCCCGATGGCGATGTACCGGAGCTGGGTACCCGCATCGTTCAGCCCGACCTGGCCCGCACCCTGCGCGCACTGGCTGAGCACGGTCACGATGGCTTCTACCGCGGTGAGGTTGCCGAGAAACTGGCTTCGGGTGCTCGGGCCGAAGGAGGAATCTGGACCCTCGATGACCTGGCCGGCTACCAGGTCATTGAGCGCGAGCCGATCAGGACCGAGTACCAGGGCTACGAACTCATCACCGCTTCGCCTCCGTCATCGGGCGGTATTGCCATCGCCCAGATGCTCAACATCATCGAGCCCTTCGAACTCGGTGAGCTTGACCGCGTTGAGCGAACGCATCTGCTCTCCGAGGCCATGCGTCGGGCCTATCGCGATCGCGCGCTTTACCTGGGTGATCCGGACTTTGTCGACATCCCCTATGACATGCTGCTGAGCAAGCACTATGCCGCCGGCGTGCGTACCACGATCCGGCTTGACCGTGCCCTGGAATCGGCCGCGCTGGCCGCGGATCCTGCACGGAATGTCGTCGAGAGCGACAACACCACGCACTTTTCGTTGATGGATAGCGATGGGAACCTGGTGTCGGGCACGCTGACGGTCAACCTGCCTTTCGGAGCGGCATTTGCCGCCCCCGGCACCGGCGTGCTCCTCAACAACGAAATGGACGACTTCGCAGCCGCGCCGGGCGAGCCCAATGCCTTCGGCCTGATCGGATTCGAGGCCAATGCCATCGAGCCGGGCAAGCGCATGCTTTCATCCATGAGCCCGACCATCGTGCGCAGCGATGAGCGAACCGCCGTTATCGGGACTCCCGGGGGGTCGCGCATCATCACCATGGTGCTACTGGGAGTTCTCGACTTCATCGATGGCAACGGTCCCGAATCCTGGGTCTCGATGCCGCGTTTTCATCACCAGTACCTGCCCGACGAGATCTCGGCCGAACGCGATGCCTTCAACGAGGACGAGATCGCCGCGCTGGAAGCACTTGGTCATGAGGTCAGTATCCGCACTCGACCGGCCGGCAACATGCACGGGGTGATGTGGGATCGAGCCCGCGACACGGTCGAAGCCGCCCACGACCCGCGCTGGCCCTCCGGCGGAGCCGTGGTTATCGAGGAAGACTGAACTGAAAGGTTTCAGGGGTCAGGTCTCAGGAATACCTTTATTCGGCTCGCCTGCGGCTTTGCCGTTGTGGACGGGTTCCGGATCTCGGGGTGCCAAATCCCCTATCGCGGCGAAGCCGCCCCCCCACCGATTCGCGGCTGCCGCCTGAACCCTGAACCCTTTTCCCTTCACTCATCCAGCCCGCGTGCATTGAGCAGGTGCTCGAGCTGCGGTTCGCGTTCGCGGAAGGCCTGCCACGATTCCATCGGGTCACGCGAGTTGCCGGGCACCAGGATCTCTTCACGCAAGCGTTCGGCCAGGGTGCGATCAAGTATGGTGGCGTCTTTAAAGGCCGCGAATGCGTCGGCAGCCAGGAGGTCGGCCCAAAGCGCCTGGTGAGGGGTGGGTTCCTGGTGCGCTGAGAACAGCCCGACCAGCCCGCTTTCGTTGAAATGCGGGGAAACTACGGCTGGCAGTGCAAGGCGCTCCAGCACGGCTTCAATTGCCTGGTCTAGTTGGGGTACTTCGCCGGCACCCACATCATGCAGTGCCAGGTCGAGTTCGATGGCCGCGATATGCTGCAAGGTTTCGATGCCGGAGAGCAAGTACTTGCCGCTTTCAATTGCATTGATGGCATCGTCGCTGATCATGCTGCCGGTTTCGTGATGATAGGCGTACATGCGCAGGACCTCCGGCTGCAACGCCCAGCGCTGCATCAGCCGTCCCGGAAATTGGGCAAAATCAGCGGGCAGTGCCCTGGCGGCCGTGGTCGGGTAGGTGACATCCGAGAGCAATTCACCAAGGGCGCGGCCGAACTGGCGGAACAGCATTTCCACTTCACCGGGGGGGAGCAATGCCGGCAGTCCGGCCGCCGGTGGCGGGAAGTTGGTGACGTTGGCCACGACTGGCGCGATTCGCTCATCGCCCTCGTGGTGTGAGGGGCGGAATATGAAGGTCCAGTTGCCGGCACGTTTGCTTTCCCGATGCGAATAATCGAGATAAATCACGCCAAGGTGACCGCCCATGGCGTCGCGAATCTCGTAGGTTTCGACATCAGTGCTCCATAACGGCAGATCGGTACGTACGTGGAAGCTCAGCCCCCATAATCTGTTGGCAAGCGCAAAAGCACCGTCACGTACTTGCTCGAGTGAGAACCAGTTTCGCAAGTCGGCATCTGTCAGGCCCATTTCCTCTTCGCGTAGACGTTCCCGGTAGTACCACCAGTCCCAGGGGTCGAGCCCCTGGTCCACGCCATCTTGGCGAGCCAGTGCCTCGAGCTGCTGATATTCCTCCTCCGCCCGATCACGCGCAGCGGCAGTTACGCCATCAAGCAATTCGCGTAGCCGTTCACGGTTGCCGATGGTGCTTTGGGCCAGTACATGGTCGAGGTGGCTTTCGTAGCCTAGCAGTTCGGCACGCTCGGCGCGCAACTCGGCCATCTCATGAACGGTGCCGGCCGCTTCCGCATCACTACCGAACGGTTTAATCCAGGATTCGAACATCGCCTGACGTTCTTCCCGGTCCGGGAAATGCATGAGGAAAGACTGCAGGCTGTGCTCATGCAGGGTGAAGGCCCAGCCACTGGGGTGGCCGCGCTCTCGTGCCGCACGGGCGGCGAGGTTGACCAGGGTTTCCGGCAGGTCTTCGAGCAATGATTCGTCTTCGATCAGCAGTTCCTGTTCCGCCCTCGTCTCGCGCAGGGCGGGGTCGAGTTGCCTTTCCAGTTCGGCCAACCGTGCATTGATTTCCAGCAGGCGTTCGTGCTCCGTGTCATCACTTTCGGCGCCGGCGAGGAGGAACCGACGGTAGGTGAGCTTGGTGAGTCGATGTTGCTCCGGGTTCAGCGAGAGTTCTTCGAGTTGGTCATGCACCGAGTTGATTCGGCTGAACAGGTCCCGGTCGAAGAGAACCGCATGCCTGTAAGCGGCTGCCTGCGCCGAGAATTCGGGCGCAATCTCGTGCAGTTCAGGATCGTCGCTGACCGCGATCAGTCCGGCAAGTGTGCGCGTGATTCGGGCCAGGTCCCGATCCGCATGCTCCAGGACCTCGATGGTATTGCTGAACCCAGCCGCTTCGGTGCTTTCCCTGATGCCCGAAACGATCTCCCTGTGATCGCTGATGGCCTGTTCGAGTGCCGGCAGGAAGTGTGTCGCTTCGAGGCGATGAAAGGGTGGTGTCTGGAACGGCGTCAGGTAGCGCGTGAGCAGGGGGTTGTCGGCCGGCTGCGCGGCTCTCCGTTCCTCCGGCTCGGCCGGGGCTGGCGAAGGTTCCTGTTCGCGTGGTGCCTGCTCGCAGGCAATGAGGGTCAGCGGCAGAAGTGCCGCCAGCAGGACTCTGAAGGTGGTGATCATCGTGGGGAAAAATTGCAGCATCGAACTCAAATGATACTACAGTCGAATGATTGCGCTCGCACGATCACCATGATCGGGGTACTCTGGTAGACGAGACTTTCGCAGGATCGGGGAATGCACATGAGTATCGAAAAGCTGCTTGTATTCGGCGCCACGGGTGTGCAGGGACACCCGGTGGTGGACGCTGCCCTGGAGGCTGGCCTGAGCGTACGTGCCAGCTCGCGCGACGTGGTCGAGGCCGAGGAGAAGCTGCCGGCTTCCGTCGAGGTCGTGGAGGCGGATTTCACCGCGGCAGAAGATGTTCTCGAGGCCATGGACGGTGTCGATTCAGTTTATTTCTACCTGCCCACCATGCCTGATCGTTCCCATGCCCGGGCCATCGTCGACAATGTGCTTGCCGGCGCTTCCCGGCAGGGGCTGCAGCGTATCGTTTTCACCACTGGCGGGAGTTGCGGTGAACAGATGCCCGCTTGTGGTTTTGTCGACGGCCTCCGGGCGATCTCCGATCGAATACTTTCCGCAGAGGTGCCGGCGGTCGTGCTGCGCCCGACCCTGTACCTGGCCAATCTGGTCTGGCCGCACCTGATTCGCGAGATTCGCGAGTACGGGAAGCTGACCTATCCGCCGCTGGGGAGAGGGCGTCGCATGAACTGGACGGCAACCGAGGACCAGGCGTTGCTTGCGGTCGCGAGCCTGACCGCCGACGTTGCCGGCGAGGCGATCGATATTGCCAGTCCGGAACCGGTCACGCCTTCGGAGCTGTGCCGGATGCTCGCATCCGTTTACGGTCGTGAGGTGCATTTTGCACCACAGAGCATGGACGATTTCGCCGATATGCTCTCGCACTTGTTCGGGAGTGCCGAGCTCAGCCGGATGGTGGCTGAGCTCTATGCCGCCATGGATCGTATCGAGGGTGACGGTCCACTGGTTGATACCGATGCCCTGGAACAACGGTTTGGAGTCAAGCTAACTCCGGTCAGCGAGTGGGTGGATGACCGGCTTGGGCGGTTGCTCGAACTCTACGGTTGATTCCACTGGCTGCTACTTGAGCTTCGCACGGACGACGGTCGCTGGCTTACCAGTCCTCGTCCTCGAGCATCGCATCGTAGTCGGGCAGGGGGGCATCCTCCCCGTGGATGAGGTGACTGCGTCGCTGCAGCCAGCCGTCGCGCATGAAACTGTAAGGGTCGAAGGCATCGCGGATCTGTTCGTCCAGCGGCAGCAGGTTTGCACGGGTCTGGATGACATCGAGGCCGAGCAGGTAGTAGGAGCCATCGCCAGCCAGACGCCATTCGATGTTGCCGCGCGTATCGACGCCGCGCCCGATGCCATCGCGCACGGTCGAAGGCCCGAGGAATGGCAGCATGAAGAAACGGCTTTCTTCCCAGCCCCACTTGGCCAGGGTCTGACCGAAGTCGGTGTTGTATTTCTCCATGCCCTCGATCGACGCGACGTCGATCAGCCCGCCGAGGCCGATCACGCTGTTGATGATGAACCGGCCCGTTTCACCACCAGCGTCGCCGCCGCGCCCTTGAAGTAGCAGATTGATGATGACCACCGGTGAGCGCAGGTTGGTGAAGAAGTTGCGCACGCCGGTCTTGACCGGTGACGGTGCCGCCGTGTCATAGGCCACGGCCACGGGGCGGACGACGGCGCGGTCGACGGCGACGTTGAAGGTCCACACCGATCGGTTGTAGGGTTCCCACGGGTCGGCGGGATGGCGTTCGTCCGGTGGCGGAGCCGAGGTCGCACAACCGGCCGCCAGCAATGCCAGCAGGCAGCTGATCAGCAAACGGCGCATCAGTCGGATTTCCCTTCGCTGTCGGCAGTAGTGTCCCATCCCAGAAGTTCGTCGATCTGGGTCAATCTGGCAATGGTGCGCAGGGTGTCCGGCGGGTTCTGGAACTCGATGCGCCGGCCGGTTGCGTTTGCGTTCGCCCGGCACTCGAGCAGCAGGGCAAGCGCACTGGAATCGATCCGCTCGATACCGGCCAGATCGATTTCATCGGGCAGTTCCGCGGCCAGGCGACGCCAGGTCGCCGGAACCTCGCGCACAGTCAGATCCCCGGTCAGTGTCTCGCGCATCGTCACGATTCTTCTTCTAGGTCCAGTTCGATTTCGCCTTCTCTGAGACGCTCCATCAGGCCGTCAAAGCCGTGGCGACGGATCTCTTCACCGATCTGGTTGCGGAAGGTGGCGACGTACGAAATCCCTTCGACGATGACATCGAAAACCAGCCATTCGCCTTCGGTCTTGCGGAAGACGTAATCCATCGGTGCCCTGCTGGAGCCGTCAAGGCGGATGCGCGTGCGTACCCGCGTCATGCGTTCGGTGTTGTCTCCGGACATTGGCAGAATCTCGAGCCGGTCGCGCAGGTCGTACTCGAGCAAGGCCGAAGCGTATCGGCGCAAAAGCTGTTCGGCCAAGGCATCGGCGAACTCCAGTACATCGTCTTCATCGACGCCGCGACCGTGTCGTCCCAGCACCAGGCGGGCCGAGTGCAGGGTGTCGATGCGCGGCATGAGAATCTCGCGAATGTCCTCGCGCATGCGCTCGGCGTCTTCCTCGTAGACAGCCCGGTTCTCCTCGATCAGCTCGATTATCCGGTAGGTTGTGTCCTCGATGATCTCCGGCGGCTCTTCTGCGGCCAGACCCAGGGCGAAAAGCAGGGCCGGTATGCTTGCCATCCATCGCATCATTCGTCATCTCCATCTGTGTTGAACATGTAGCGCCCGATCAGTTGTTCGAGTACGACCGCGGAATTGGTGATCATGATTCTATCGCCGTCGCGCAACGATTCAGGTGAACCGCCAGGCTCCAGGCCCACGTACTGGTCGCCAAGAATTCCGGCAGTCAGGATGGAGGCCGAGGTGTCCTCGGGCAGATTGTCGAAACGATCGCTGATGTGCATCGTCACGCGGGCATCGAATGTATCGGGGTCGAGGCCGATGCTTTCGACCATGCCAATGGTGACCCCGCCCATGCTGACCTTGGCGCGCGGCTTGAGCCCGCCGACATTGCTGAACGTTGCCGAGACCTCGTAGGTCGGACCCGATGCAACGCCCCGGTCGGTGGCCTGCATGGCCAAAAAGATCAGGGCCGCGATGGCCAGTAACAGGAACAGGCCGGCAGTCAGTTCGATCTGGTGAGATGATTTCATGGCGAATCCGGTAGTCAGAGCATGAA